>DATIPQ010000038.1 GCA_035471785.1 Acidobacteriota bacterium | reverse complement strand
AAACCGGACGCAAAACCGAGGGAGCCCTCCTGATTTCGGAGGCCTGTCCCACTCGCAACGGGGAGGCCGCCGCCGGCTCTTCGCTTCCGGACCGGGGGGAAGCCTCAAGCTTCGCACGCAACTGCTCACGCGCCCGCTCGATCCGTTTGCGGGCGGCGGCTCTCGATATCTGCAGTCGATCGGCAATCTCGGCGTAAGACAGGTCGCGTTGGAAACGCAGCACGAAAGCTTCGCGCAGACTTTGCGAGATCTCTCCCAACAGCCGCTCGATGACCTCTTCGGACTCACCGGTCAACAGATCCCTTTCGGGGGTCCTGCTCTCAATCCGCATATCCCGCTCCAAAGGGCGGAAGCCTTGGCGGCGGCGGAGCCGGTCGAGGCAAAGGTTGACGGCCAGCCGCTTCAGCCAGGCTCGCAGATTCGAGATCTTGGCCGCATTGTGCGGGAGTTTGTCGACGATCCGCAGCATCAAATCGCCCATGGCCCCCTCGGCATCGGCGGGCGACTTCAAATAGCGGACACAGATCTTGCCAAGATCTCTCTCATATCGTCTCCAGATTCTCCAGACGGCTCGGGAGTCCCCGGCGAGGAGGTTTTCGAGATCTTTTTCGTCCCTCTTGTCGTTCAGACCCCCGTCCACGTTGACATCGTCCGAGATCAAGGTCCAGCATCGCCTAAATGCTGTGGGGCTTGTTAAGGAAAGGTTGAGCACGTTCAGTGTTTCTCGGGGCTTTGCCCCATCACGGCATCTTCACTGTGGGGGTATTTCTGTCGCCTATCCAGTGGGATTCTCACCTCAATAGCAAAAACACGCCATTTTTATGGCCATACCACTTAATGCGTTTAAGCCGGCCGGCATCGAAAGCAGGCCGGCAAATCCTTACGGAGAGTTAGGACCGGCGGTGTTCTTGCCAGGCGCAGTAGAGGGTGGGGACGACGAACATGGTGAGCAGGGCTACCGTCATGCCTCCGAAGACGGGGATGGCCATGGGGACCATGATGTCGGAACCCTTGCCGGTAGCGGTGAGGACGGGGATCAGGGCCAGCAGGGTGGTGGCGGTGGTCATCAGGCAGGGACGCACGCGCCTCTTTCCGGCTTCCAGCACAGCCGCCCGGATTTCGGCCGCGCTGCCGGGACTGTTGCGCTCAAAACTCTGCTTGAGATAGGTGGCCATGATCACACCGTCGTCGGTTGCGATTCCGAAGAGAGCGATAAAGCCCACCCACACGGCCACGCTCAGGTTGATCTGCTGAATTCCGAAGAGCTGGCGCAGGTTGGTTCCCAGGATGTCGATGTCGAGGAACCAGGGGATGTTGTAGAGCCAGATCATGAGGAATCCGCCCGAAGCCGCCACCGCCACGCCGGCAAAGACCATCAGGGTGGTGGGCAGGGAGCGGAACTGCAGGTGGAGGATGAGCAGGATGATGAGCAGGGCCAGCGGAATGACCACGCTCAAGGTCTGGCGGGCCCGCACCTGGTTTTCGTAGCTTCCCGCGAAGATGGGACGCCGGCAGCCCCGCAAGTTGAGTCCCGCAAGCGCCTGCGTCTCTTCGGGGAGGGGCTGGCGGCCCAGGCGCGCGGCTAACTCGGCATAAGCCTCCTCGAACACCTCGATGCGCCGGTCGAGGTAGGCGCGGGCCTCCTCGACCACGTCCACCTCGGCCCGGTTCGCGACCTTGTCGAAGAGCACGTAGCCGACCAGTTCGGCGTCCTCGCTCTTGATGGACTGAGGACCTCGCACGTAGCGGATCTCGGTCAGTTCGCGCAAGGGGATTTGGGCCCCTTCGGCGGTGGGCACCAGGATCTGTCCCAACGATTCGATCTCGTCGCGCAGTTCGCGCAGATAGCGCACGCGCACCGGATAGCGCTCGCGGCCTTCTACCGTGGTGGTGATGCGCCGTCCGCCGATGGCAACCTCGATGACGTCCTGCACTTGCTGGATGCTGATTCCGTAGCGGGCGGTGGCGCGCCGGTCGATGTCAATCTCCAGATAGGGCTTGCCCACGATGCGGTCGGCGATGACGGTGTCGGGCTTGATGGAAGGCACCTGTTTGAGGAAGCGCTCGATTTGCAGGCTGACGGCCTCGATGCTGGCCAGGTCGGGGCCTTTGACCTTGACTCCCATGGGTGCCCGCATGCCGCTCTGCAGCATTACGATGCGGGCGGCGATGGGCTGAAGGTGGGGCGCCGAGGTGGTGCCGGGCAACTGGGTGCGGGCCACGATTTCGTCCCAAATGTCGTCCGGCGACTGGATGTGAGGACGCCAGTTGCGGTAGGGGCGCCCTCCTGAATCGGGGATCAGTTCGCCCTGCTGGTCGCGAACGAACTCCTCTTGCCACCAGTCGTAGCGGAAACGCATCAGTTCTCCGCGCTGGTCGCGCTTGTATTCGGGTTTGTAGTTGACCACCGTCTCGATCATCGAGATGGGCGCCGGATCGAGAGGCGACTGGGCTCGTCCGACCTTGCCCACCGCCAGCTCCACTTCGGGGATGGAGGCGATGGCCATGTCCAGCTTATGCACCACGTCGATGGCTTCTCCGATGGAGGCGTGGGGCATGGTGGTGGGCATGTAGAGAAAAGAACCCTCGTCGAGGGAGGGCATGAACTCGCGGCCCAGTCCGGGGAAAGCCTGCTGCAGGTAGGCAAGAGGCCCTAGAGTGCGCAGACCCTGGGGAATGAAAAAGAAAACCGATGAATAGCCCATCCAGATCAAGAAACCCAGCAGCATCAGCGCCGAAGGAGCGGCCAGAAAGCGGCTCTTGTTGTCGAGGCACCATTTGAGGAGATCGGGATAGGCGTGCTGAAAGCGCCGGAATCCGTAAAGTAGCGCCCCAACCAGCAAGGCCACGAAGAGGAGGTTGAGGATCAGTCCGGTGCCGATCCCGAGGGGCAGCCAGCTTCCGGCCAGGACGATTCCCGCCAGGACCAGCACCAGGGTGTTGGCGCCGCCGGGGATGCGCCGGACGAGGGAGCGTACCCGAGCCGGTATGGAGCCCTGGGAGGTGGGTCGCGCGTCTTCGTCTCCGGCTTGCCGGGCGCGGCGGCGGAAGAGGAAATGGGCAGCCGGCGGAATCACTGCCAGCGAGAGAATGAAGGCGGCTGCCAGGGCAAACGTCTTGGTCCAGGCCAGCGGCTTGAAGAGCTTGCCTTCGGCGGCTGTCAGGCTGAAGACGGGCAAAAAGCTGACGATGGTGGTGGCCACCGAGGTCAGTACGGCTCCGGCAACTTCGCTGGCACCCCGGAAGACGACCTGCAAACGGCTCTCCTCGGGGGACGATTCATCGATATGGCGCAGGATGTTCTCGCTCAGCACGATGCCCATGTCGACCATGGTGCCGATGGCGATGGCGATGCCCGAGAGGGCCACGATGTTGGCGTCCACGCCCGCGGTTTTCATGAAGATGAAGCTGACCACCACCCCGGCCGGAAGCAGGGCCGAGATGAGCAGTCCGCTGCGCAGGTGGGCCACCATGACCAGCACTACGATCAGGGTGATGAGAATTTCGTGGCTGAGTGCCTCCTCCAGGGTTCCCAGGGTCTCGTAGATGAGTCCGGTACGGTCGTAGAAGGGGACCACGGTGACCTGGGACACGGTTCCGTCAGCCAGCGTCTTGCGGGGCAGGGAGAGTTCGCCGATGCGCTCCTTGATGTTGGCGATGGTGGCCAGCGGATTCTCCCCGTAGCGGACGGCTACGATGCCCCCCACCACCTCGCTGCCGCCCTTGTCCAGCATTCCGCGGCGCAGCGCGGGCCCGAGCTGGACCTTGGCCACGTCCCGCACGCGGATGGGGATGTTGCCGCGGCGCACGGCGATCACCGTCTCGCGGATGTCGTCGATGTCTTCGATAAAGCCCAATCCGCGGATGACGTATTCGGTGCGGTTGACCTCGATAGTGCGTGCCCCTACGTCGATGTTGGAGGAC
This sequence comes from Acidobacteriota bacterium, assembly GCA_035471785.1. Lineage (NCBI taxonomy): Bacteria > Pseudomonadati > Acidobacteriota > Acidobacteriota bacterium. The sequence continues at coordinate 149,013 of DATIPQ010000038.1, read as the reverse complement.
CGCACCCCCGAAAACACCTGAGGCAGCGTTACTCCGGCGGCCCGCATGGCCTCGGGATCGACATCGATCTGATACTCCTGCACAAAGCCGCCTACCGAAGCCACCTCGGCCACTCCGTCAGCCGCCATCAGCGCGTAGCGGACGGTGTAGTCCTGAATGCTGCGCAGCTCGTGCAGGTCCCATCCGCCCGTGGGACGGCCCTGGGCGTCCCGTCCTTCCAGCGTGTACATGAAGACCTGTCCCAGTGCGGTGGCGTCGGGCCCCAGTTGGGGACGGATGCCCTCGGGGAGGGTTTCCGGCGGGAGCGAGGAGAGCTTTTCAAGCAGGCGCGAGCGCGACCAGTAAAACTCGATGTCTTCGCGAAAGATGACGTAGATGGAGGAGAACCCGAAAAAGGAATAGCTGCGGATGTTCTTGACCCCTGGAAGGCCCAACAGCGCCACGGTCAGCGGATAGGTGATCTGGTCTTCCACGTCCTGCGGCGAGCGGCCTTCCCATGGGGTGAAGACGATCTGCTGGTTCTCTCCGATGTCGGGAATGGCGTCCACCGGCACCGGGTCGCGCGGGAACCCCCCGATCCGCCAGTCGAAGGGGGCCGTATAGAGGCCTCCCCCCAGAAGGACGATCAGCAGCAGGACGACAATCAGCTTCTGGGTCAAACAGAAGCGAATGATGCGGTCAAGAAGGTTCATGGACACCTAGCGCGCGGCGGCTGGACGGGAGGCGATGGTCTGCCCCACGCTGCCGCAGTTGGGCATTTCCTGTCCGAAGTAAGGATTGGCCACGTCATCTCCCGCTTGAATCCAATCGGCGCCCCGGTTCGAAAACGCCATCGGGCAGTGGACTTGCAGCAGTGATTTGTCGAGTCCGTGCCCGAAACGGTCGACCAGCCTCAGCAGCCGCAGGCTGAAATCGGAGAAGGGAAGTCGAATGGAAGCAAGGTCGTCGGCCCTCCTTAATTCCTCCAGATCTGACTTGAGCTGCATGGCTTGCATCGTCCAGAAGTCCCTCTGGTCCGGCTCCAGCCTCAGGGCTTCGGCCTCCAGCTCCTGCCACGAGTTCGTAATGCCTTCGACGGCAGCCCGCGCCGACGGCCAATCGTCGGCGGAAAGGGCCGTCTGCAATTGCAGGTAGGCCTCCAGCAGCCGGTCGAAGCCAGCCAGGAAGGGCTGGGGCGCGGCCAGCGGCGTCGAACCCGCTTCACCCTCTCCGGGACGTGACATCATGCTGGGGCGGGCCTGCAACTGCATGGCGCTGTCGATCTTGAAATTGCCGTGGGTGACTACCCGTTCTCCGGGCGACAGGCCTTCCAGCACGATGTATTCGTCGCCCGCGCGGGCGCCTACCTCCACTTCGCGCAGTTCGTATGTGGGCTTGCCCTGTCCCGGCACTTCCACGTAGACGACGGAGCGGGTTCCGGTGAAAAGAAGCGCGGTGGCGGGAATGACCAGCGGCGGCTCCTCATCGGCGGCCGCGGCGAATCCCAACTCTTCGGCGGGCACCAACGGCATGCCGCAAATGTCGCAGGTCCCCGGCCGGTCCTTGACGATCTCGGGATGCATGGGGGAGATCCACTTGCCCAGCAGGTCGGACTCCATGACCCGCCCGTTGGCCGCCAACCGCGATTCCACGACTCCTGTCGCCAACATGCCGGGCTTGAGCTTTTGCTGGGGATTGGGCACGTCGACGCGGACGCGGACGGTACGGGTTTGGGGATCGATCACGGGATCGATGAGAGAAATGGTGCCTTCCACCGTTTCGCCCGGCAGGGAGGGGACGCGCACCTGAACCTTCTGTCCGAAGCGCAGCCAGGGCAGGTCTGACTCGTAGGCCTCCAGCGCCACCCACACCTCGTCGAGTTTGGCGATGGAGTAAAGCGGGGTGCCGGTCTGGACATATTCTCCGGCGCTGATCATCTTCTTGACCACGATTCCCCCCACGGGCGAGACGATGTCGATGCGGTCGCTGGGCTTGGCGCCCCGGGCGATGCCGCGAATGACCGACTCGGGAACGCCCCACAGCCGCAGCTTGTCGCGGGTAGCCTCAAGAATTTCCCGGGCCGATTGCTGTGCTCGCGGGCTTTGGCCTTCCTGGGCCTCTTCGACCGCCAGTGCGGCTTCCTGCAGTTCCTTCTCGGCCACGTAGATCTCGGGACTGTACATCTGGGCCAGGTGCTGGCCCTTGTCGACTCGAATGCCCACGTAGTCGACGTAGAGTTCGTCCAGGCGTCCCGGCACCCATGCCGTCAACGTCTCCAGCAGGGTTTCGTCGTAGGTCACCTGGCCCTTCAGGCGCAAGGTGTTGGATGCGAAGCGGCGCTGGGCCGGGACGGTTTCGATTTCCGCCAGCCGCTTGGCCGTTTCCGTCATCTGCAGACGGTTGGGATCGAGATCGGCGCCGCCCTGAGACACCGGAATCAGATCCATGGCGCAGATGGGGCACTTGCCCGGCCCAGGCTGGCGGATGTTGGGATGCATCGAGCAAGTCCACTCCTCCACCTGCCCGTGGTCGTGCACTTCCTGATCTCCCGAAGCTGGGCGCGGGCCTCCCAACTGCAAGCCGGCCAGGAAGGCCGCCAGCAGGGCCACGATCAGCAGCCAGGGCCTCTTTTCGATTAATCTTCGCAAAAAACTCATAATACGCCCTTCCTCGGGCTCACCGATGCGCTTGGCCGGGTTGGGGTTGCGGACCCGCCACGCCTTCTTTCAACAAACGCGTTGCGCCGAGTCCCAGGACGTCGAGAAGCCGCGTCAACGCCTCGTTGTGGTCGCGGCGGGCCTTCTCGCTCTGCAGCGATGCCTCCAGATAGGCGCGCCCGGCGTCCAGGTACTCGATAAAAGCCGCGCTGGCCGTATTGTAGCGCCCGCGCATGCTATTGAAGGCCCTCAGGCTCTTGGGAACCACTAATTCGGCGTAAGTCCGGTGGCTGCGGCGTGCCTGGGAGGTCTCTCTGAGAGCCTCTCCGGCGTCCGCCTCCAGGGAGGCCTCGAGGCCTTGCAGGGTTTCTTTGTCGGCCTCCAGGCGATGGCGCAGCTCCTCGAGGTAGGCGGACTGGGTCGCGAAGGATGCGGCCCGCTGTCCCAGCATGGGACGGTTGGAGAAAGTCGCCGCCGTCGAGCGTAGCGGACCGGCCTCGGCTCCCCGTCCTAAGTCGAGGCGGCTGGCTCCCGTGGCGGGCAGAGGATAGAGCGTCAACTCGGCCAGGCGCAGTGCAGCCTCTCTCATCCGCACCAACTGCTGCTGGTTGTGCAGCCTTTGACTGTGCCGCTGCAAAAGCCGGCGAGCCTGGTCGAGGTCCATCTCAGGATCTGCCAGGTCGCGGGAGGCCGGACGCCGCCAGGCCGTCTCCACCGGCAAGTCGAGCAGCGCGTTGGCCCGGGCAAGCGCACTCAGGCGCTGCTCGCGCAGGTTTTCCAGGTCGGCATCGAGGATGTCGAGCAGGGCCTGGGAACGCAAGGCATCGGCTTGGCTGGCTTTGCCCACCCGCAGTTGAGCCAGGGCCACCTGTTCCATGCGGCGGAAGAGATCGCGGCTTTCCAGCAGCACCTCGATGGCGTTGTCGATGTATTGCAGTTCGAAATAGGCCCGTGCCATGGAGTTGACAGCCTGGCGCAAGGCGGCCTGGAAGTCGAGGCGGGCCATCTCGATGCGGGCTTGGGCGATGACGCTCTTCAGCGTCAGAGCCGCCGGGGCGGGGAAGAAGCGTTTCATGTCGGGACGCTGCATGGGCATCCCCGCCACGGTGTCGAGTTCCCGCGTGAAGGCCCGATAGCGCACCAGCAATTCCTGCAGGTAGGCGGCCTGATCGAGTCCTTCCAAGGCTGCCTTGACGTTCTCGCCGGTCGCCTTCACCGAAGGGTTGCGCAGCGCCGCCAGTGCCAGCAACTCCTCCAGGCTCAGGCCCTGCTCGAGGGTCTGGACCAGCTTCGATTCGTCCCCGGAAAGTTTGCGGGCGCCTTCCAGCTCATCCTGCCCCAGCTCCTGCAGGAGCTGACTCTCGGCCATCGGATCTTCAAGCCGGGCCCGCCACGCCGCCGTTTGCTTCCTCAGTTCCTCCAGGGCGCTGCTTCTTTGCCCTTCAAATCCTTGATCCGAGGGGGAGGACGTCCAGAATGCCGCTTGTCGCAGATGCTCCTTCAGCCAGGGCGCCTTGTCAGACTCGCCCGCTTCTTGCCCGGCCGCTGCGGCGGACCCCCAGAGAAGGCATGCCGCCAGAAGACCGGCGGGCAATCGCTCCATCAGGCAGGTTCTTTTCATCTCTCGTCCTTTGCCTCGTTTCCTCCCTCGGCCCCTGACAAGTTGGACGCTTGAGGGTGGAAGGCTCTTCCCAGCAGCCGCTCCAGACGGGCCACGGCCTGGTAGTAGTCGGCAGTGGCGCGAAGCTGGGCCAGCTCGAAATTGTGGTAGGTGGCGGCGGTTTCCAGCAGCGAGGCCAGCGGGGCTTGTCCGCTTCGGTAGAGCTGCTCGGCCGATTGCTGCGCCTGGCGGGCCTGGGGCAGCAAGGTGTCGTTGTAGAGCCGGGTCAGGCGGGCCGCATTGACAAGCTGGAAGTAAGCCCGCGACACCTCGGCCCTCAAGTTGAGGCGCCGCGCTTCCTGTTCGGCTTGGGCCGCCATCTCCTCTTCTTTGGCTCGGCGGGTGTGAGCCCGGTTCTTCCAAAACCACAGGGGTATGCTAATGCCGACTCCCAGCCCGAAAGGATCGCGACCCGCGTCGGGGGTGGAGGGATTGAGGGCGGGACCCACATTGATGTAGTTGGCGGAGAAAGTCAGGTCGGGGATGTAGGACTGACGGGCCAGGGAAGAGGCCAGGCGGGCCCGCTCCACCTCGAGGCCGGCCGCTTTCAGTTCCTGATTGTAGGCCGCGGCCACGTCCTGCAGTTGCGAGACCGGCGTCCCCAGGGGCAGAGGGGGACGGACCTGTTGAGTGGGTCCCAGGGCACGGTCGGCGCCCAGGGCCAGCACCGCCCGCAGCCGGTCGGCCTCGCTGCGGCGCATCTCTTGCAGCAGCATCAGGTCGTACCCGAGCTGAGCCGCTTGAGTCTCGGCCCGGAAGCGGTCGGCCAGGTGGACCGCCTGGCCCTCCTCTCCCCCCAGCGCCAGTTGAGCGTAGCGGGTGTAGATCTCCAAAACCGCTTGGCTGACCTGCTGGGCCCTGTCTATATAGTAGAGTTCGAAGTAGAGTTCCTTGGCCCGGGCAACCGCGTCGCGCATAGCCGCCTGATAACTCAAGTAGGCGATCTGCTCCTCCCGCTCGGCCATGCGGCCCGAGGTGATCAGCTTGCTGGGGAAGGGCAGGCTCTGGGAAAGGGCCAGGCTATAGCGCTGGGGACCGGTACGAGTTTCCACGCTGCGCAGAAAGTCGGTGTAGCTGAGGCGAGGGTCAGGCAGGGAGAGGGCGATGGTTTTTCCCTGACGCGCCGCTTGCCAACGGTGGCGAGCCGCCTTAACCGAGGGGCTCTCCTGTGCCGCTCGCCGCACGGCCTCCTGCAAGAGGAACGGTTGTTCATCCGTTTGCGCCGTGACGACGGCACAGATGGCCAGCAGCAACAACAGCCGTCCCGCCCTGCTGTAAAGCTTCTTGAGACTCACGCCCGACTCCTTGCCCCTTCCATGCAAAAGACAGCCCCGCCCGCGCGGGGACAACAGCTTTAGACGGGAATGGTTCAGAAAATCATCCAATGGAAAATCAGGTCAATCAGGGAGATGAGCAGGGTCCCCAACAAGAGGGGGCCGATTCCCGCGACCTCGAATCCCTTGATCAGACGGCTCGTGATCCAAAGCAGAAAGGCGTTGATGACGACGATGAAGAGCCCCAGGGTAAGCACCACGAAGGGCAGGGTGAGGAAGATCAGCAACTTTTTCAGCAGGGCGTTGAGGATGCCGAACACCAGCGCTACCAGCAGGGCGGTGGGGAAATTCCGGACCTTGATCCCGGGCAGGAGCTGGGCTACCAGAAATACCGCCAAGCCCATGGTCAGTACCGCAATCAGGAATGAGGCCATGAGCGGATGTTCTCCCATCGGCTCAGAGATGTCAATCTTCCCCTTCCGCCGTTTACCGCCAACCTGATCCAATAGGGGCCGCACTGTCTGGCATGGCGGCCTCAAGGCTTCTATACTGGAATCATTGGAGGTGTACGACGTGTCCGAATCCAAAGTGAGCCGCTTCTGCTGGGAAGAAATGCCCAAGGAAATCCTGACCGACAAGCTGAGCCGGCGCCTGATTACGGGCGAGCGCATGATGCTGGCCCATGTCTACCTGAAGAAAGGATGCGTGGTGCCGCTGCACCAGCACGAAAACGAGCAACTGACCTACATCCTGGAAGGCGCCCTCAAGTTCTTCATCGGGGCCGACAAGTCCCGCGAGGTCGTCGTCAAGGCCGGCGAGGTCCTGCATTTGCCCTCCAACGTCCCTCACGAAGCAGTAGCGCTGGAAGACACGCTGGACGTCGACATCTTTTCGCCTCCGCGTCAGGACTGGCTGGATAAGGACGACGCCTACCTGAGGGGCGGAAATCAGTCTCCCCGCTAGCAACAAACCGACAAGGGGTGGACATCATGAGAATCAAGAAACTGCTCTTTACCACCGATTTTTCGGAGCCGGCCCGGCAGGCCTTGCCTCACGCGCTGGAGCTGGCGCGCAAGTTCGGTTCCCAGATCATCGTGCTCCACGTGCGCACTCTCTTCACCGACGATCCGAGCAATGTCGAGTACCAGTTCCTGGACGAAGACCGATACGAAGACTTCCTGGACAAGAATCTGAAGAAAGCCTCTCAACCCCTCTCTTCCGAGGTGTCCTTCGAGACGGCCGTGGTCCGCAACGTCTCTCCCGCGGCCGGCATCGTCGAATATGCCGAGGAGAACAAGGTCGACATGATCGTCATGGGGACTCATGGACGATCGGCGCTGGGCCATTTCTTTCTGGGCAGCGTGGCCGAAAAGGTCGTGCGCCACGCCCCCTGCCCGGTACTTTCAGTGGGACCCAAAGGACAGGATCACTACATCGACCAGCCCGATCATGCCGAGATTCTGGCTCCCTTCGATTTCTCGGAGCACTCCATCGCCGCCGTGGGCAAGGCTCTCGAGCTGGCGGAGGCCTTCGGCGCCAACGTGCACGTCCTCTACGTTCTGGAGCAGGAGGTCCATCCGGCCTTTTTCGCCACCTGGAAGCTCTCGGTGGAGCAGCATCTGGGGGAAATCCGCAGCAACGCCATCAAGGCCCTCGAGGAAGAACTGGGAGAGGCTACGGCGGCTCGCGTCGATTTGACCGTCAAGATCGGCGATGACCGTTCAGACCGTGAAATCAGCCGCTATTGCCGGGACAAAGATATCGACCTCATCGTCATGGGAACCCATGGCCTTTCAGGCATCGACCGGGCTTTGCTGGGCAGTACCACGGAAAGGGTCATCCGCAAAGCTCCCTGTCCGGTGCTGACTTTCAAGCTGGAGTAGGCGCGCCCTTGACTGCGCGGGTCACCCCTGCCCTAATTTCCACTCATTTTACACTTTTTCTCTTGACACCCCTTCTTCACCTTTGATATTCTACTTTTATTCACTTCGAAGGCGACTGGCAGGACGCCCGGAAGAGGTCCGGTCAACATGCCGTCCGCGGCGGTCGGCTTGGCCCAAGACAAGGCTGAAGGAACGAGAAACCAGAGATGGCGATCACGCGGAACTCTCCCGGCGATGGAGAGCTGCGTCTGCGTTTTTTCGTCGAGGAGCGAGGGATGAGCGTGAAACTCAACATCCAGGCCATGCGCAAGATAGGAAGGCGCATCCGCATCCAGCGCAAGCGTCTTCATCTGACCCAGGAGCGCCTGGCCGAACTCAGCGGTTATTCCCCGGGCTATATCGGAAGCATCGAGAAAGCCCGCAAGGTGCCCTCCATGACCTTTCTCTTTGACGTGGCCCATGCGCTCAGCACCACTCCCTCCGAATTGTTGATCGACTTTGAGGGAGGGCCTGACCGGGAGGGCCTCAAGAGAGAAATCAAGCAGCTTCTCGATCAGCTTTGAAGGATGCGGCTGCGCACTTCCCTGAGGGCTTTCCGGATGTCGTCGAGGGCGATGTCCAGCGTTTCGCGGTGGGTTCGGAAGCACAGCACGCAAATGCGAATGAGGAATCGCCGGCCGACGGTTGTTCCGGTCAGGAAGACAAGCCGCGATTGGCTGTTGATGCACTCCAGAAACTGGCGGTTGAGTTGATTGAGTTGTTGGGGGTCTTCCAGGTGATGAGGTTTAAGGCGAAAGGCCAGCAGCGAGAGTTGGGGAGGCGCAACCACTTCGATTTCTTTCATTGTGGCCAGCTCTTGAGCGGCCATCTCGGCCAGATCGAGCTTTTCCTGCAAATTCCTGCGGAAAGGCCCGATGCCGTGCATTTTCAGTGGAAGCCAGACTCGCAATCCCCGGAAACCTCGCGACAACTCCGGCGAAACATCGCAGAAGTCGACCTGCGAGAGGTCGTCCCGCATGGGCGGCATGTAGCTGGCCCGCTCGCTGTGAGCCTTTCGCAGAGCTTGGGGGTCGCGCGCCAGCAGGCAGCCGGTTCCATAGGGCAGGAAGAGACCCTTGTGGGGGTCGAGGGCAATGCTGTCGGCCAAGGCCAATCCCTTCATTCGGCGGCGGCCCCGCTCGGTGAGCATGAAGAAGCCCCCGTAGGCGGCGTCCACGTGCAGCCACAGGGAATGCTGGCGGCAGATTCTGGCCAATTCCTGCAAATCGTCCACGGCGCCCGTGTTGGTGGTGCCGGCGCTTCCCACCACCAGGAAAGGGGTTCGGCCCAGCGCCGCGTCCTCCTCGATCATGCGTTGCAGGGCCCGGGTGTCGATTCGGAAGTCGGGCAGGCTGGGCACCACCCTCAGGTTGTCGGCGGGAAATCCGGCCATGCGGGCGGCCTTGTGCACGCAGTGATGGACCTGATCGGAGGCGTAGAGCGTTCCCTGCAGGAAATTCTCTGGCAGCCGGTCGCTGCGGGCGGCGGCCAGGGCAGAGAAGTTGGCCATCGAGCCGCCCGAGGCCAGGTAGCCGCCGGCGCCTTGCGGGTATCCCACGATGTCGCAAAACCAGCCGATGACGCTGCTCTCGATCTGGGCCATGGCGGGAGCCGCCGTCCACACGTTGACGTAGCGGTTGGTGATGTCCGACATCAGGTCCGCCAAGGCGGCATGGGGCAATCCGCCTCCCGGGACGTAGGCCAGATAGCCGGGACTGGCGCAGTTGTAGGCCTTGGGAACGGCTCTGCCGAAGAAGGCTTCCAAGAGGCTGTCCAACGGGGTTCCCGCCTCGGGCAGGTCCTCGCGGAACTCCTCCGCTCTCTCATCGGCCCCTTCCAGGTCGGCTGCCGGCTGTTGGGGCAGAGACTTGAGAAAGACGCTGAGGCAGCGCAGGACCTGGTGGCCCATCTCTTCGAATTCGGCGGGAGAAAGTTCAAGGCTTTGGTCTGGCTGCGGCATGGCCGAATTGTAGCAGGATGCCGTGGGCGGCGTGCTTGTAGAAGACTGCGCCATGCCCGTCATCAAGAGTTGCATTTTATAGTTGCGTTTTCCCTCGCAGCTAGTGTACCCTTGCGGGCGGTTGAGGCACGTTTTCCCTCCACTAGGTTTTTTAGAACTTGGTGAACCGTTTCAAACTCAAAATTCGTTGGGATTTGGCGAGAGAAGCTTCTCAGATTCCGATAGACGGAGGCCGATTCGTGAAGATGCACTTTACAGGAAAGTTTTCTCTATTTGCGTTGCTTTTGCTGCTGATACCGGCGACTCTGCTGGGCCAAGATCCGCTGCCGACCTTTAACAAGACCTTTGTACCCAACACCATAGGACCCGGCAGCGTCAGCACCCTACGCTTCGATATCAGCAACCCCAGTACCATTGGGGTCCGGAATCTGGCCTTCACTGACAGCCTCCCGGCCGGGGTTGTGATCGCCTCGCCGGCCAATGCCAGCAGCAGTTGCCTGGGTACGATCAGCGCCCCTGGCGGGGGAAGCACCATCGATTTCAGCGCCGGGCGGGTGCTGGGCTCCTCCTCCTGCGCGGTCTTCGTCGACGTAACCAGTTCGGCAGTCGGGACACACGTCAACACCTCTGGGGACCTGACCTCGGATGCCGGCAACAGCGGATCGGCAACCGACGAATTGACGGTCGATGCCGGCCGTCCGGGCTTCAGCAAGAGCTTCTCGCCTTCCACGGTGACACTGGGCTCGCGCAGCACTCTGACTTTCACGATCGACAACAGCGCCAGCAGCAATCCGGTTCTCAATCTGTCCTTCACCGACAATTTGCCTCTGGGCATGACGGTGGCCGGTCCTCCCAATACCTCCTCGACCTGCGGAGGCACACTGAGCGCAGTTGCAGGCAGCGGCCTGATCAGCCTTGGTCCCGCGGCTCCCGCAAGCCAGCTTGCGGCGGGAGCAGTTTGCACGATTTCGGTGGACGTCATCGGAGGCGCCGGAGGTCCTCTGGCCAATGTCACTGGCGAGCTGACCGGCATCATCGGGTTTCAAAGTGTCAGCAGCGGCAAAGCCAGCGACACCTTGACCGTGACGGTCGACCGGCTGGCCCTGAGGAAGAGCTTCACCAACGATCCGGTTCCCCCGGGCGGAACGGTGGAACTGCGGTTTACGATCGACAACTTCGACCGTGGCTTTGACGTCACCGGCATCACCTTCAGCGATGATCTGGGAGCGGCCCTGAGCGGCCTGGAGGCCATCGACCTGCCAAAGAACGATGTCTGCGGTCCCGGCTCGGTCCTGAGCGGAACCGGCGTCATCACTCTTACCGGAGGCGTGTTGCCTCCCCAAGGTTCCTGCACCTTCAGCACGACTCTCTCGGTGCCCTCAGAGGCGGCGCCAGGTCTTTATACGAACAGCACCAGCACGATTACGGGAGATTCCGGCGGGCTGATGGTGGAAGGCTCTGCCGCCTCCGACGTCTTGAGCGTTTCGCCGGTGCCCATGTTCACCAAGACCTTCCTGGACAACCCGGTTGGAGCCGGCGGGATGACCGAGTTGGAATTCACTATCACCAACACGAGTTCCTCCTCGAGCGCCGCCGACATCGCCTTCACCGACATCTTCGACAACATCCTGCCTACCGCCTCCATGGTTCCTGCGGCAGGATTCTGCGGGCCGGACTCGACGGCGACCTTTATCCCCTTGATCAATCCCATGGGCGGGGATGCACAGCCTGCCCGGCTCGCCGTCGCCGATGCCAGCCTCGATCCAGGCGCCTCCTGCACCTTCAGCATCATTCTGGACGTGTCGATCGACGCCAATTCAGGTGACAGCCCCAATACGACCAGCGAAATCACGGCCACGGTCGGCGGTGCCGGCGTGACGGGCAACCCGGCTACAGACACTCTAGTGGTGGTCGAGGCTCCTACCTTGATCAAGGAGTTCACCGACGATCCGGTGCTGCCGGGCGAAATGGTCACCTTGCAATTTACCTTGATCCATGACGAATTCGCGCCCGGTTCGGCCACCGGAATCAGTTTCAGCGACGATCTCAGTAGCGCACTGACGGGATTGTCGGCGACCGGTTTGCCGCTGACGGATGTCTGCGGCACCGGTTCGCAGATTGACGGAACCAGCAATCTGCTCTTCACCGGCGGAATGCTGGATCCGGGAGAGACGTGCACCTTCAGTGTAACCCTGCAGGTGCCCGTCGACGCACCATTCGGGCGTCACACCAACGCCACCTCGGGAGTGGTGGCCATGGTCAACGGCGTCTCCGCTACCAACCAATCGGCCAGCGACGAGCTGACGATCGCCGGCCTCACGCTGACCAAGGAGTTCATAGACGATCCGGTTTTGCCCGGCTCGACTGTGACCCTGCAATTCACTATCGAGAACCTGACCACCGATGTTGTCGCCAGCGGCATTCAGTTCAGCGACGACATCGACAGCTCGCTGCCCGGCCTTGCGGTGGCGGCCGGCGAAGTGCCCCAAAGCGACATCTGCGGTACCGGTTCCGCCTTGAACACCTCAGGAAGTAACCTGGTTTTTCAGAACGGGCTGCTCAACGGCGGCGAGATGTGCACCTTCCAGGTTGTACTGGATGTACCTTCGGACGCCCTCACCGATGTGTACCCCAACACGACCAGCGGCTTCTCGGCCATCTTCGACGGCGGACCCAGGGTTTTCCTGGTCGATGCCCTCGACGGCCTCTCAGTCAACGCCGACGTGCTGGAAATCGCCAAGGAGTTCACTGACGATCCGGTGGCTCCCGGGGATCTGGTCAACCTCCGCTTCACCATCGACAACCTCGATCCGACGCGGACCATTACCGACATCGAATTCACGGATGACTTGGATGCGGTCTTCTCCGGTCTGGCCAGCGTCAGCGGCGTGCAGACGGATGTCTGCGGGATCGGCTCTCAGATCTCGGGCACCAGCCTGCTGAGCTTGACCTTCGGAAGCCTGGCTCCGGCCGGAATGGTGGGCGATTCCTGTACTTTCGACGTCACCTTGCAGGTGCCGGCCAGCGTTCCCTTGAGCGCTGTGGGCTTTAACGAGACCAGCAATGTCACGGGGATGGCCGACGGCATCATGGTGGTCGGAAACGCCGCCTCCGACAGCCTGCAGATCGACTTTCTGGAGTTCGCCAAATCCTTTGGAAGCAATCCCATGCCGGGTGAAACAGTCGACTTGACCTTCATGATCGAGAACTTCGACGAGTCCAACAGCATTGCCAACTTGTCTTTCCAGGACGATTTGGATGCGGTGCTCTTCGGACTCACGGCGGTCGGGCTTCCCCAGGCCGATGTCTGCGGCGCCGGCTCGTCGATCGACGGCACCTCGCTGCTCAGCTTCACCGGCGGCAACCTGCTGCCGGCCGGATCCTGCACTTTCACCGTAACGCTGCAGGTGCCTGCCGGAGCCGCTCCCGGCAACTACGCCAATATCACTACAGATCTCACGCAGGCAGGCCTGTCGCTCAACGACCCGGCCACCGCCACTCTGATCGTGCTGGAGCCCCCGGCTGACGCCGACGGCGACAGCGTGCTGGACGTGGACGACCTGTGCCCCGCCACGGTGATTCCCGAGTCGGTGCCCACCGAGGGCCTGAATCCCAATCACTTCGCTCTGATTGACGATGACGGCATCTTCGACACCAGGACCAAGGCCGGCAAGCCGCCCGAGGAGATCTTCACCATCGCCGATACGGCGGGTTGCTCCTGCGAGCAGATCATCGAAGCCCAAGACCTGGGCGAAGGGCAGATCAAGCACGGTTGCAGCCTGGGAACCATGCGCGACTGGGTCGAGCTGGTGGGCGGCTCCGCTCCCAGCTCCGTGGTCCGCATCCGTGGTTCGCGCCAATAACGACCCTGTACCAGGCCGCTTGGAGAGTTCGCGGATTCTCCGGCAGCCGGAAGTCTCAGCCGGATCCTCTCAGCCGCTCGGCGGAGGATCCGGCTTTCTTTTTGGACTCCATGACTTGTCCCTGGAGGCCTTTCCGGGTAGAAAGAGTGCCATGCAACGGAAGATCCGCATGGGTATGGTTGGAGGCGGTCCGGGGGCCTTTATCGGCGCTGTTCACCGCCGGGCGGCCCTCATGGACGGGCTTATCGAATTGGTGTGCGGGGCCTTCAGTTCCGATCCTCAGCGCTCCCGCGAGGCGGGCCGGGAACTCTTCTTGCCCCAAGACCGCTGCTACGGCGACTACCGCCAGATGATGGAGGCCGAGGCCGCTCTTCCCGCCGGCCAACGGATGGATTTCGTGGCCGTCGTCACCCCTAACCACCTCCATTTCCCGGTAGCCCTGGCGGCCCTTCGAGCCGGCTTCGCGGTGATGTGCGACAAGCCCTTGACGTCCAATATCGAGGACGCCCGCAAGCTGGTCGAGGCGGTTGAGGAAAGCGGGCTGCTCTTCGGACTCACCCATAACTACACCGGCTACCCTATGGTCAAGGAGGCCCGCCGCCTGCTCGGCGAAGGGCGCCTGGGCCGCATCCGCAAGGTGGTTGTGGAGTATCCCCAGGGTTGGCTGAGCGAGCCCATCGAGCGCCAGGGACAGAAGCAGGCCGACTGGCGCACCGACCCCGACAAGGCGGGGCCCAGCGGATGCATGGGCGACATCGGCACCCACGCCGAGAATCTGGCCGAATACGTGACCGGATTGAAAATCGAAAAACTCTGCGCCGACGTCTCCTCCATCGTGCAAGGACGAGCATTGGACGACGACGGCAACGTCCTCCTGAGACTGGAAGGGGGAGTGCGGGGAATCCTCTATGCCAGCCAGATCTCGGCCGGCGAAGAAAACGGCTTGCGCATTCGCGTCTATGCCGAGAAGGCCGGCTTGGACTGGATCCAGGAAGATCCCAATACCCTGGTCGTGAAATGGCACGGAAAGCCCCGTCAGGTGCTGCGGGCCGGAGCCGACTATGAGCACCTGGGAAGGCGCACGCGCTTCAACTGCCGCTTGCCTTCGGGTCATCCCGAGGGATTCCTGGAAGCCTTCGCCAACCTCTACCGCTGCTTCGCCCTGACCCTGGCTTGCCGCTTGGAAGGGCGGGAACCCGAGGCCGACTACCTCGACTTTCCGGGCGTGGAAGACGGCCTGAGGGGAATGCGCTTCATCGAGGCCGTGCTGCGCAGCAGCCGCAGCACCCGGAAATGGACCCCGCTGCAAGACTAGCCACGGAGGCAAGAGGCAAATCATCACGGAAAGAGAGCGGAACAATGGCTAGACCCGTCACACTGTTTACCGGCCAGTGGGCCGACCTGCCCTTGGAGGAATTGTGCGCCAAGGCGCGCCAATTCGGTTTCGACGGGCTGGAACTGGCCTGCTGGGGCGATCATTTTCAAGTCGATCGGGCCGACGACGCCTATTGCCGGGCCAAACACCAACTGCTGCAGCGCCACGGGCTGCAAGTCCATGCCATCTCCAACCACCTGGTGGGCCAGGCGGTGTGCGACCGTATCGACCAGCGTCACAAGGCCATACTGCCCGAGCACGTGTGGGGGGACGGAGACCCCGAGGGAGTCAAGCGGCGGGCTGCCCAGGAGATGATCGAGACCGCCAAGGCCGCCAAGCGCTTCGGGGTCAAGGTGGTCAACGGATTCACGGGAAGCTCCATCTGGCACCTGCATTACTCCTTCCCTCCCGTGCCGCCTCAGATGATCGATGAGGGATACGCCGACTTCGGGCGCCGCTGGAAGCCCATCCTCGATGCCTTTTCCGAAGCCGGCGTGCGTTTCGCCTTGGAAGTCCACCCGGCCGAGATCGCTTTCGACATCGCCACGGCCGAGCGGGCTCTGGAAGCGGTGGACAACCATCCCGCCTTCGGATTCAACTTCGATCCCAGCCACTTCGGCTATCAGGGAGTCGACTATCTGGCCTTCATCCGCCGTTTCCCGGGGCGCATCTTCCACATGCACGTCAAGGACGTGTGGTGGAGCGACTCGCCGGCGCCCAGCGGGGTGTTCGAAGGCCATTTGCCTTTCGGAGACCTGCGCCGCTACTGGGAGTTCCGTTCTCCGGGACGAGGCAAGATCAACTTCGACCTGGTCATGCGTTCCCTCAATGCCATCGGCTACCAAGGGCCTCTCTCGGTGGAATGGGAGGACATCGGAATGGACCGCGAGCATGGCGCCGCCGAGGCCTGCGCCTTCGTGCGCAAGATCGATTTCAAGCCCTCGGAAGTGGCTTTCGACGCAGCCTTCGAGCGCTAACCCGCGGGTTAGCGCTCGAACTCCCATCACCCAAGATCTCAAATCTGAAACTCTGGAACCCGTGAAACGTGTGAGTTGGTTCTTGGAGGTTGGGAGTTTGGGAGTTCGGCGACTGCTACTGTAGCTGTCGCCGAATGTGGCGCTTGCGCAGGTCCTTTTCCAGTTGCCGCCGCGCCCTGCGGAGGATGGCGGCCGACTCGCTGTCGCTTTTCAACTGACGCCTGAAACGGCGCAACTGGTGGCTCAGGGAGGAGACGTCGCGGCGCAGCTCCCGGCTCAGGGCGCTGAGGGTAAGATGTCCCAATTCCCAGGTCAGCAGAGAGGCGATGGCACGGGCCCGGGATATCCGCGCCGTACGCTTGCGGGAAGCCATCTCGCGGCGGTTGACGAGACAAGTGCGGCAGACCGCTTTCAGTATGTCCTCCAGAGTCGCCCTTGGAGGACGGCGCAGTTCCGCCTGGCGCACGGCCTCTTCCACTTGAGGAGGGCCCTCTGGGGAAGATTTTCGGTCTCCAGGGCGCTGAGGCCAGACGTCGCCGATATCGGCGTCCAAGGCCGCCAGGATCCGGTAGAGATTCTCCAAATTGAGGCGGTAACGCCCCGTTTCCAGGCAGGAATAAGAGCCGGGAGGGATGCCCGAGCGCTCGGCCACCCGCTCGATGGCGAGTCCTCGGGCTTGGCGCAGGCGGCGGATGGAAGTGCAGACGAAAGCGTTGACGGGGTGCGCTCTTGGGGGTGTGCTCATGACCTTCTCCTTGTCATTCCTGTCAAGCGAGAACGTCTTCCGCAGGAGCTGAAAGGCGGAAGCCAGAGGCAGGAATCTCTCCGCCTCACGGCTGCAACAACCCCCTTGCGCTAGAATGGAAGACAATCATCAAGTCCTCGCCAACAGGACTCTGATGTCAGGTCCCGCCGCGTGTCTCCAGCACCCGGCGGGGCCGTTCTGAGGCAATCGATAAGGCGGTCAGCCCGCCTTCTGTTCCCTCACTTCGGAATGAGAATCAACGGCCTCGTCCTTGGCGCGGGTGAGCCGCCGGCGCAGGATGCGGCGCGCTTGCCTCATGGCTTCTTCCATTTCGCCGTCTTCGTCGAGGGCATCCATGTGACGGCGCATGAGGTGACTCATGGAGGAGAGGCTGCATCCCAGCAATCCGCACAAGTCAGTGAGACTCAAGCTGGGCGACTCCTTGACCAGCAGTCCGCAGGCGGCACGGGCATGGCTGAGCCGGGCCCAGCTGCGCATCTTGGACTGAAGTTGGCCCTTGCTCACTTCGAAGGCCTGGCAGACCGATTCCAGCACATCGTCCAATTCCATTTCCCGCGGCCCGGCGTCAAGCGCCTTGCGCACGGTGCTGCGCAAATATTCCTCGTTGATGGGACCCTGAGCGTCATCCTTAGGACGCGGCCATACGTCGGTGACGTCGATGTCGAGGGCATGGAGAATCTTGAAGAGATTGTCCAGGTTGATTCGATACCAGCCGTTTTCCAGACAACTATAGGAACCGGTGGCAATGCCAGTGCGGCGCGCCACCTCTTGAGAACTCATTTTCTTTGCCGTGCGCACCTCCCTCAGGCGGTGGGCTACGTAGTTGTTAATAGCTCCCGTAGATCGCATTTCTCCCTCCTTGCGAAAGGCCCGTGCCTTTCCTTCGTTGATCGCCCGGCGAGCGGCGACTCGCGCGGGCGCAGTTCTTCCCTTTGTTCAAATCGGAATAGAGAGCCGGACCCATTAGCTTGCGTGCAGTTGCCGCAAGGCCCTGCACGCCGCTTATCGAGACCTGCTGGCGCAAACCAGTGGACGGAATAACTTCGCGGTGTGGAGATGGGGACCGCTCGAAACGACGCCAAAGGCGCCTTCACCCTTTCGAAGCGGTCCTCTCTAGCGACCGTTCCCGTTGCGTGTTGCAACACGCAACGCCGTCCCTTCCGGAATATTGATGGCGGCGAGCTGGATTCTCCACCCTTCGCCATGCCTGTCCCGAGGAGGGCATCGCTGTCGGCGACCCCCCTTCCATCGTGCTTTCCACGTCCCCAACACATCCTGCAGGGACGCCTTGAAAGCCCTTTTCACCACGGGCAGGCTCGAAAGCCTTCAATTGGGTGGAAAATTGAAGGCAAAAGCGGTAAGCTGTAAAGGCTCGTGGCCATCTCTATTCTTACTGACATAGAGATCATAGCGGATGGTGTACTGTCTTGCAACAAAAAAATTAAAAAAATTGTTGCAAGGTGTTACAAACACGAGTCTCGCGACTCGAATTGCGAGAGAAGATGGGGGATTACAAGACGGTTGCCGACTTGCTGCGAGGCACCTTTCCCGATTTAAGCCAGCGCAAGATCGCCGATTGCCTGGGTGTGGAGCACACCTCGGTGGCCCGTTGGTTTTCGGCCAAGAACGGGGGGCAGCCGACTATGGACTCCTGTCTGCGCATCGCCCGCGCCTGCGAGGTCGATCCCCGCGAAGTGTTCCGCATGGCCGGGGTGAGGGCCGAGGGCTTCGAAGAACTCTTCGATTTCTACCAGGGCCGGCCTCCCACCTTCAAAGACTTTTTCCTCGGCGAACCTGATTTAGCTGCTTTGGTAGAGCGCTTGGAGCGCCTCTTCCGCAGAGGCATGGACAAGGAGCTGGCCTCGGCCCTGGAAAGCCTGGAGGCCAAGTTCGAACTGCGCCGGCTTGACTTCGAGCAGACGGCCCAGAACTCGGGAGCGGAAGGGGCCGTGCTGGTCATTGACCATCGGCGCATGACGGGCGACATCTTCTACCGCTGGCAATGCCCCGAGAAACTGGCCGAAAGGCTGGCCGACGGGGAAGAGATCGAGGGCTGGCAGAACTACGTGGTCGAGTCGAAATCGGTGCGCCTGCGCCTCTATTGGCTGCATCCCCGTTCCGGCAGCCGCGACTCCATAATGACCATGCTCAAGATCTGGAGCCTGGGATTCGCCCAACTGCTGTCGCCCGACCGCTAAACAGGTTAGAATCCCACCGATGCTGCAAGACCCGGTCGTTCAAGCCCTGCTCCTGGGAATTCTGCAAGGACTGACCGAGTTCCTCCCCATCTCCAGTTCCGGACATCTTCTGCTGCTGCCCTGGCTCTTGGGGTGGAAGCCCATGGGGCTGGCCTTCGACGTGATGCTGCACGTGGGGACTCTGGCGGCGGTGCTGGTTTACTTCCGCCGTGACTGGATGCGGCTGGCCGCCCGCTTGCTGGGCCGGACGGCTGAGGCTTCAGCGCCGGGACGAGCCCGCGAATACACTCCTACTTGGGGACAGATCATAGCGGCCAGTTTGCCGGCCGCGCTGGCCGGGGCGTTCCTCAAGGACTTCATCGAGCAAGCGCTGCGGGGGCCCGAAGTAGTGGTCTTCAATCTGATCTTCTTCGGATTGCTGTTGGGCTTGGCCGACCTTAAGGGTTCTCAGGAACGGGGCGGGGAAGCGCTGGGTCTGAGGGCGGCCTTGCTCATCGGTCTGGCTCAGGCTTTGGCGCTGGCTCCCGGCGTCAGCCGTTCGGGCATCACGATTACGGCCGCCCTGCTGCTGGGATTTCGCCGATGGGATGCGGCCCGCTTTTCCTTCATCATCGCCACCCCGCTGATCGCCGGTGCGGCCACGCTGCAAAGTTACGAGCTGCTGAGTTCCGCCCAGGGGAGTATTGCTTTCGGCGTGCTGGCCGCCGGCATGACCGCCGCGGCCCTGAGCGGGTGGCTCTGCATCAAGTACTTCCTGCGCTATCTGCAGTCGGCCTCCCTGATGCCCTTCGTTCTCTACCGCCTGGCACTGGGTGCATTAGCCCTCATCCTGCTGCTGACCGTTCCCGGTCTATCTGGTTAGCCGGTGAACTTGTAGCCCAGCCGGTGGACGGTGACGATGTAGCGTGGATCGGAGGGTTGGTCTTCGATTTTCTTGCGCAGCTTGGCCACATGGGCGTCGACGGTGCGGGTGAAGGGGATTGAATCGTAGCCCCAAACGGCGTCTAAGAGGGTGTCGCGCGAGATCACCTGTCCGCGGTGGCGGATGAGGAAGCGCATGAGGCTGAATTCGCGGGGAGAGAGATCGATGGGCTGGCCGCTCTTGCTGGCTTCGTGCTTCTGGAAATCGAATTCCAGATCTCCGCAGCAATATCGGAGAGGGCCTTCCTCCTCCTCCTGCCGGCGGGCCTCGGATGAACTGCGGCGCAGCACGGCTTCTACTCTGGCCAGCAGCTCCATCAGGCTGAATGGCTTGGTGACGTAGTCGTCGGCTCCGATCTTAAGCCCCCGCACGCGGTCGATTTCCTGTCCGCGGGCGGTCAGCATGATGATGGGGACGCGGTTGTCTTCGGCCCTCAGGGCTTTGCACACGTCCAGCCCGTTCATCTTGGGCAACATGACGTCCAGAATGACGATATGAGGGTTGCCGTTGCGCACATTGGCCAGCGCTCGCTCCCCGTCGGTGACCAGGGAAACCTCGTAGCCCTCGTACTTGAATCCGTCGCGCAGGGCCACTCCCATGGCCTCTTCGTCCTCGACGATCAGCACCCTTTGCTTCATGACGTCTTGCCTTCGCCGGCGGCCTGCGGCCCCCCTTCCATCGCTTCAGGGCCGGAGCGGGTTGTTTGCTTGGCGGCGTCGGGACGCAGCGGCAGGATGATGAAGAAGGTGCTGCCTTGGCCCGCTTCGCTCTCGACCTCGACCCGTCCCCCGTGGGCCCTGACGATGTGCTGGACGATGGAGAGGCCGAGTCCGCTGCCCTTGACGTCATGCACCAGACCGGTGCTGACGCGGTGAAAGCGCTCGAAGATCTTGCTCTGCTCTTCGCGGGAGATGCCGATTCCCTGGTCGCGCACGCTGATGACAGCCTCGTCCTGGCTTCGCTTCAGGGCCACCTCGATGCGGCGGGCGCCGTTGGAGTACTTGACGGCATTGTCGAGCAGGTTGCTGATGGCCTGCGAGACGGCTTGGCCGTCGATGTTCAGCGGCGGCAGTGAACCGAGCGGCTTGCTGAAGTCGATCTCCACTCCCGAATGCTGCAGGCGCACCCTGAAGGTGGAGACGACCTTCTCGATCACCTTCTCCAGATCGCAGGACTCGAACTCGTACACCTTCTGGCCCGACTCGATCTTGGCGAAGTTGAGGATGTTATTGATGAGCTGGCTGAGACGGCGTCCCTCGGCCTCGATGTACTCGCCATACTCGCGTACTTTGGAGGCCTCTCGCACCTTGCCCAGACGCAGCATTTCTCCGAAGACCCGGATGGAGGCCAAGGGCGTGCGCAGCTCGTGAGAGACGTTGGAGACGAAGTCGTTTTTCATCTCCGAGAGCTTCATTTCGCGGGCGGCGGTGCGGAAGGTCAGCAAGACGCCTCCGGCAAGCAGGATGCCCAGCACTCCCGAGAGGGTCATGTTGAAAAGAAAATTGGCCCGGGCCAATTGCTCGGGAGTCGACGACCCGCTGCTCAGGCAGACCTGCCAGGTGCGGAAGATGAAGGGCAGCTTTCGGCTCACCTCGCAGGCCTTGTCGGGCAATTCGAGGGTCTTCAGATCGCCCTCGGCGAACACCTGGTTTCCTTCCCCGTCCCGCACCAGCACGGCCAGGTCTTCCTGGCGCGGCATGGAGGGCAGCGTCTTGCGGATCACGTCGGGAAGATGGTGGCTGCGCAAGTAATCGGTATCGACCAGCATGCCCGCCACGCCCAGCAGGCGCGAGCACTCGTCGGTGATGGGCTTGAAGATGACGGCGTTGTCGGGATCGGAGTCGTCCACCTTCAACTCCGAGTCGATGGTCTTGCCATACTTATGCAGGGTCTTCAAGTAGAGCAGGTCGACTCTGACGGGCTCGGCCTCCTGCTTGCTGGCCGGATCGTAGAAAACCTCCTCGATACGCTCGTCCTGAAAGCGGATGAGGAAGAGCAGACGGGCTCCCTCGATGTCCTTTTTCTTCTGGCGCAGGTAGCTGAGTTGGTCCTGACGGTCCTTTTCCAGCACGGCCGAGGGCACGTTCAAGGCCCTCTCGGCGTTCTTGCGGAAGAAGTACTCGACCTTCTCGGCCACCAGATCAGCGTAGCCCCGCATGGCCGCTTTCTGGGCCAAGGCCGAGTTGTATTGCAAGTCGACCAGCCAGCGGTACTGCAGCAGCATGAGCGCCGTCAGCGGCACCAGCACGGCGGCGAAGCCCACCCATAAGAGGCGCCGCTTGCTCCAGTTGGCCAAACCCGGCGAACCCGTTCTGGCGGCGGCTGCAGGCTGTTGTCGTTTCTCCTTCATTCCTCGGATAACCTGTAGGTTGATGGTGCGGGGCTTGCCGGCCCGCGGTTGTGCCAGTATACGCCAGGCGTCAGCCCTAAGTGCCTGAAATCGGGTGGTTTAACACTTTGTTTACAACTTGTTTGCAAGATTTTGCAAGCTCTTCAAGACATTTACCGCCCCGGCCCCTAAACTAGGGCCATCTTTGTCGTGTGGACGGCAAGAGACGACAAACGGTACAACCTGTAACTACGAACGATACCAGCTCGTAACGGCGCCTCCCTGACCCGACTTGGGAGGCGCCGCTCTTTATTTTGGGGTTGCGCGGGCTTACCCTTCCCCTTTCGATTCCCACTCTTTCAGGACTTGCTTGGCCACGGCCAGCTTGTGGACCTCGTCGGGTCCGTCATAGATGCGGGCGGCTCGTTCCTGGCGCCACAGCCAGGCCAGGGGAGTGTCTTCGCTCACGCCCAGTGCGCCGTGGACCTGGATGGCCCGGTCCAGCACTCTTTGCAGCACTCCGGCTACCTGGAATTTGATGCAGGATATCTCTTGACGGGCCGCTTTGGCGCCCTCGTTGTCGATGACCCAGGCCGCTTGCAGGACGCTCAGGCGGGCGCTGTTGATTTCCATGCGCGAGGTGGCGATCCAGTCCTGAACCAATTGGCGCGAGGCCAGCGGCTTGGAGGGTGCGCAGGTGCGCCGGGCGGCGCGTTCGACCATCATCTCAAAGGCTCTTTCACAGATGCCGATCCAGCGCATGCAGTGATGAATGCGTCCCGGCCCCAGGCGCTCCTGGGCGATGGCGAAGCCGCTTCCTCTTGGGCCCAGCAGTGCCTCGGGAGGCAAGCGGCAGTCCCGGAAGAGCAGTTCTCCGTGAGAAGCCCAGCCGTCGCCCTCATGGCCCATCACCGGGATGTTGCGCAGCAGACGCATGCCCTCAAGGCCGCGGGGCACCAGCATCATGGATGCTCTCTGACGGGGTTCCGCCTGGGGATCGGTGACGGCCATGACGATTGCAAAGTCGGCTCCGTCGGCGGCGGTGGCGAACCACTTGTGGCCTTGCAGAAGCCAGCCCTGGTCGTCGAGACGTGCATGGGTGCTCATGTAGAGCGGGTTGGAACCGGCGTGCTCGGGTTCGGTCATGGCGAAGCAGCTCCGCGTCCTCCCCTGCAGGAGGGGTTGCAGGTAGCGTTCCTGCTGCTCCTGGCTGCCCTGGGAGATGAGGATCTCCATGTTGCCGGCGTCGGGAGCCTGGCAGTTGAAGGCGTAGTGGCCCAGCGGGGAGCGCCCCAGCACGGCGCCCAGCAGTCCGAACTCGAGGCAGCTCAGACCCATGCCTCCCCACCGGCGGGAGATCTGGGGCAGCCACCAGCCCTGGGAGCGCACCTCCTGGCGGGCTCGTCGAAGGGGTTCCTCGAGTTCTTTGAAGGGGCCGTTGCGAAAGCGCTCCTCCAGCGGCAGGACGCGTTCATCCATGAAGGCCCGGGTCTCGTTCAGCAGCTTCTGCACGCGTTCGGGGATCGAGAAGTCCATGAGCCTTATCTTGACAGTTCAGGCGTCGTCCGTGAAGCTGGCGTGATGGGAATCGACGAGTACGACGAGACCATGGAAGTACGTCCTGACGAGCGCTTCGACAGCGAAAAGCTGCACAAGTACCTGAAGGGACGTCTCAAAGGAGCCGAAAAGCCCCTTGCGGTGCGCCAGTTCGGAGGGGGTGCCGCCAACCTCACCTATCTGCTCGATTTTCAGGGACGTCACTACGTGCTGCGGCGGCCGCCGCTGGGCCCGGTGGCGCCTTCATCCCATGACATGGCGCGCGAATACAAAGTGCTTTCCGTCCTTTACCGGGCCTTTCCCCCGGCGCCCAGGGCCTTTCTGCTTTGCCGCGACGAAAGTGTGATAGGGGCCCCCTTTCTGATCATGGAAAGGTGCCGCGGCGTCGTGGTGCGGCGCCGCATGCCCAGGGTATTCAGGGACGTTTCGGGGGCCGGACTGCGCATCAGCGAGGCCCTCATCGACACCCTGGTCGACTTCCACTCGGTC
This sequence comes from Acidobacteriota bacterium, assembly GCA_035471785.1. NCBI lineage: Bacteria > Pseudomonadati > Acidobacteriota > Acidobacteriota bacterium. Next base: position 125,085 of record DATIPQ010000038.1, on the reverse strand, counting down.
GACTATCGGGCCCTGGGATTGCAGGACCTGGGGCGGCCCGACGGGTTCATCGAACGCCAGGTGGAGGGTTGGTGGGAACGCTGGCAGAACGCTCAGGACCAGGAGCGTCCCGAGATGGAGTCGGCCTATGGCTGGCTGAGCGGCAACCTGCCCGAGGACGCTTCGGCCTCCCTCGTCCACAACGACTACAAGCTGGACAACGTCATGTTGGCCGATGACGATCCCAGCCGGGTTGTGGCGGTCCTTGATTGGGACATGTGTACGCTGGGCGATCCGCTCTCAGACCTGGGCGCGCTTCTGGCCTACTGGAGCGAGCCCGATGACCCTCCGGCCCTGAAGGCTATGGCCATGATGCCCGGCCAGGGCTTTCCTTCGCGCCGGGAACTGGTCAAGCGCTACTGCGACCGCAGCGGACGCTCTCGATCTCAAGTGACCTTTTATCATGTGCTGGGACTCTTCAGGGTGGCCGTCATCGTGGCCCAAATCTACTTCCGCTATCAGCGGGGCCAGACCCGCGACGAGCGTTTCGCAGCCTTGGGGGCCCTTATCCCCCTGCTGGCCCGGCGGGCTCTGGAGGTAGCCGGGTCGGAGGCCTAGTCCATCACGGCCTCCACGATCTGCTGGGTGGCTCCGGGGCCGAAAGGCGTGGGCTTGAAGTCTCCCCAGAACTCGGCCACCCGGAATCCTTCCAGTTCCAACAGGTTTTCCAGTTCGCCCTTGACGAACCAGCGCATGCGGAAGGAGGTCTCTTCGGTGCCCGTCTGCTGACCCTGGCTGTCGTATTCTCTCCAAACCAGTTTGAGGTCGAAGAGTTGGATCTCGGGCTGATGGCGCACCTGGGCATGGCGGGTGATGCGTTTCCCGCTGCCGTTGTCGGTATAGTCGAGTTCCTTGAAGGGTTCCCCGGAGTCGTCGGAAATGATGGAATAGTCGGGCTGAAAGACGTCGAAAATGAGCCGTCCTCCGGGGGTCAGGTGGCGGGCCACGTTTTGCAGCCAGGCTCGTTGGTCCTGGCGCGTGAGCAGGTGCTGGATGACCCGAAACGGCGCTGTGACCAGGGGATAACGGCCTTGGGCCCGGTCGCGGCGCATGTCGCCCTGCTGCCAAGTCGCCAGTGGGCGGGTCGCTTCTTCGAGCTGGCCGGCTTCCGTTTCCAGCCTCTCAAGCATGTCGCCCGACAGCTCCATCCCATGGACGGCGACGCCCGCCTCTGCCACCGGCAGCAGGACGCGTCCGCTGCCGCATCCCATCTCCAGCACCGGACCGCCGGATCGCCGGGCCGCGTTGACGTAAAAGTCGATGTCTTCGTCATAGCCGAGGGCCTGGTAGTCGGTGTCGTAGTGGCGGGCCACCACGGCGTAGGCTTCTTGCAGGCTCATGAGCCCATTATGCCAGCCAAGGGGGTGGCCGGGGGCCGCAGGGAGAACCCGCGGGCGGGCTTCGATTTGCACCGGTTTTGTAGTAGAGTGCCCATTCGTATGAGTGCAACCTGGGATGCGGTGGTTGTAGGAGCGGGTCCGGCGGGAAGCGCGGCGGCCTATTTCATGTCCCTCCAGGGTCATAAGGTGTTGCTGGCCGACCGCAGCCGCTTTCCCCGCGACAAGTCCTGCGGTGACGCCTGTACGCCCCGCTCCTGCTCGGTGCTGCGAAAGATGGGGGTTTTGGATCGCATCAGCCGCCGTGGGCAGAGGATCGAGCGCGTGCGCATGATCTCGCCGCGGGGGCGCTCCATCACCATTCCCTGGGCTTCCCGGGAGTTCGGAGACGAAGGCTATGTGATTCCCCGACGCAGCCTCGACCGTTTGCTGGTGGAGAGGGCCGAGCAGGCCGGAGCCTGCTTCCGCCCGGCAACGGCGCTGCGCGACGTGGAGACGCACCGCGAAGGCGTAAGCGTCCGCTGGAAGGACGGGTCCAGCGACAGATCGCGTCTGCTCATCGGGGCCGACGGGGCTTATTCGCTGGTGCGGCGCAGCCTTTTCGCCCAGGACTATGCGGAATCCCACAGCGCCTGGGCTATCCGCGGCTATTACGATCAAGTGCCGCTGGAGGACGCTCAAGCCCTTATCGTCAGTTGGGAGGAGGAGTTGCTGCCCGGCTACGCCTGGGTTTTTCCCACCGGACCGGGAAGCGTCAACGTGGGACTCGGCATGCGTACGCCCTGGATGCGCCGCAAGGGACGCAAGCTGCGTCAACTCTACGACTCCTTCCTGGAGGGTTCTTCTCCCCTGGCCCGGATGCTGGGAAAGGGACGCGAGGCGGGGAGGGCGCGGGGACACTACCTGCCTCTGGGACTCCATTTGCCCCAAATTGCCCTTCCCCGGGTGATGCTGGCCGGCGATGCCGCCGGCTTGATCAATCCTTTTTCGGGCGAAGGCATCGAGGGAGCCCTGGAGAGCGGAGAAATGGCGGCCGAGGCCGCTGCCGCCTGGTTGCAGGAGGGGACCTTCGACGAGCGAGCCGCCCTCCTTTATGATCGTCGCGTGCGGCGTCATTTCAGGCGCAATTACCGCATCTGCAACGCGCTTTCTCACATGATCGCCTATCCGGTCTTCGTGGAGCGGATCCTCAAGCTGACCGACAGACGTCCCGCCTCACAGCGCGAACTGATCGATTTGGCCTTTTATGGTCGTGGCAAGCTTCCCTGGCGAACCCTCCTCAGCATTCCCTTCTTCAAGTAAATCGCGGCAGCAATAATTTTTTTGCGGGATTTGGGGACGATTAATGGCAGTATGGGGGCAGAGATGTCCGGGCCCGAAACAGGATCCGGGATTGATTAAAGGAGAAAACATGAAGCACTTAGTGAGTTGTCGTCCTCTGCTCTTATGCCTCGGACTGGTCATCGTGGTCGGTTTCTTTGCCGCCTGCGGAGGCCAATCCGAGCCCGAGGCGCTAGTTGAAGAAGAAACGTCCGCCGTCACCATTACCGTCAGCCCTGACTTGCCCAGCGATATTCCGGGCGGCGCACCCAATGCCGACCTTTCCCAGGCCTCGGCCTTCGCTTGGCAGGAATTCATCGCTCTCAATTGGCCGGCCGTCGCCCAGACGGGTCAGAACAACACCCGCGGTGTGGCCGACAGCAACGCCCTCTTCGGCCAAGGCGACGGTCCCCTGGTGTGGGAAACCTACCGCAACAAGGTGGAGATCTTCCCCGGCAACAACGGTCCACCCCCGGGCTACGTCGACGACGCCAGCCAGTCCTACGGCTTCGACGCTTTGCCGCAATACATCTACAATCCCGACACGGTCGGCAACAACGGGATGATCCAGCCCTGCAGCACGGCCTCTTCCAGCACCCCCTTCGTCAACCTCGACGAGGTCAATGAGATCGGCCTCAATCAGATGTTCGCCGGTATCGGGCCCGATTCTCCGGCGCCCGGCCAGCAGTTCATCTACTTGGCCAAGGCCAACCGCGTCGAGTACACCTACGTGGCCGCCAACAAGTGGTGGAATTTCGATTCCAATGTGCAGCAGGTCGTCTCCAACACGGCCAACTACGTGAAGACCAACAACGCGAGTCCGCCCGCCGGATCAACCGAATACGTGAGCTTCCCCAGCGGGACGGTGGAAGTCAAGACCGCCTGGCGCCTGCTGGGAGCGGGGGAAGACGCCTCCCGCTACCATACCGCCACAGTCCGCCACTACGAGAACAACGCCTCGGGAACTCCTTGCTACGTCGACGTGGAGATGGCCATGATGGCTCTGCACATCATTCAGAAGACGCCCACGGCTCCCTACTTCATCTTCGCCACCTTCGAGCAAGCGGACAACTTGCGTACCTCGGACGGCACCATGGTTGAGGACGTCGACGGAAACATCGTCGCCAATCAGAACGCGACTCCGCTGGATCCCAACGTCACCTCCAAGAACGCCGTTTCCGCCAACCCGGCCAACAAGGACTCCATTCAGGTGCTGTCGCCTTCCAGCGCTGATTGCACTCCGGGCGACAGGCTCTACTATTACAACACCGAGGGCGAGGCCTCACCGCAGGGAAGCGTGTGCGTCAACTTGCGCAAGCATTCCATCCCTCAGGACGTGATCGATGCCAATCAGGCTGCCCATTCGGCCATTTCCTCCTACAACCAGGCCAACGGGGTGAGCGGCTCGCCCTGGGGCTACTACAAGCTCATCAACGTGCAGTGGCTGCCCATCAACAAGCCCACTCCAGGACAGGATTACACCGGGCCCGACGCGGCCACCTACTACCTGGCCAACATCGTGGTTGAAACCGACTACAACCTGCAGGTCTTCAGCGGCCAGCAGCAGCCCAAGGTGTCGGACGGCTCCAACAACAAGGGGCTGATCACCGATTTCAATACGGACGGTACGCCCTACACCAACGTCTACTACGGCGGCAACCAGTACAACATGGGCGGATGCATGGGCTGCCACGGCGTAGCCCAGGACAACGGCTCGGACTTCAGCTTCATCTTTCCCTTTCCCGTGGACGCCCCCGAAGTGCCGGAGGCGGTGGGTGAGGGCACCGAGTCTTACAAGAAGTACCTGCGTCTCGTTCCTTCCGAGCGGTAGAGGGTGCGGCGGCTGAATCGAAATCAGCAGGCGGGGGCGGTACTCTTCGCCCTCGCCGCCTGTCTCACCAGGGACGGGAGATGACGCAGGCGTTGATGCCGCCGATTCCCATCGACAGCTTTCCCGCCACACCCTTGGAAACCGCACAAGGTGCGTCGAAGACGAAACGCTGATGGAGGCGGCGGATCTCGGCATGCAGTTGCCGATCAGGCAAGGGGGTCGGGAAGATTTCGCCCTCCTCGTGTCCGAGGTACTGCGCCGTCAGTTCCCACCCTCCTCCGGCGCTCATGCCGTGGCCGAAGGTGCCTTTGCGGGCTGTGATCAATACTTCGTCTCCCACCAGATCTCGCAAGTTTTCAACCTCGAGATAGTCGCCCGGCGTGGCCGTGGCGTGCAGGTCCCATTCGGTGATGTCCTGAGCCTGCTGGCCGGCCTGGCTCAGTGCCTGGCGCATGGCGGTGGTGGGGCCTTCCTTCGAAGGCGTGATGATGTGGTCGGCATCGGAGGAGACTCCCACCGCCAGCGGTTCCATCCCCAGAGGACGCAGGCCTCGTTGGCTCAGATACTCGTAGTCGCCCAGAATCCACACCACCGAGCCGCCCGAGATGTGGGTGCCGCGCAGCCGGCTGAGAGGCTTGGACACTTCGGCGTCGGCCGAGATGACGCGGGCGTTGTAGAAGGCGCTGACGGTAAGCGCATGGGGAGGAGGATCGGTGGCGCCCATCACCACCGCCTTGGCTTCGCCCCGGTTGATGGCGTCCATGGCCAGCTTGAGGGCCACCCCGAAGGTGGAGCAGGCGGCCACGGGCGCCATTGAGAGTCCCGTGATCTTGCCCAGCATGGAGATCTGGGAGGCGGGGGTGTTCTGGATGTTCCAGATCAGATTGGCGGAGACTTCGGTCCAGGGCGGATCGGGAGCGCCCCACTTCTGCTGCAGGCGGGCGTGCAGGCGGCGCTTCTGCTTGATGACGCGGATCTTGGCCTGCTCGATATTGCCTTCCACGTTCATGGCCTCGATTTGGCGGACCTCATGCAGATATTCCTGCAGTTCCGGCGAGCGCTTGCTCCAGTAGCTCCACCAGGCGCTCTCGGCCTCGTCGCGGGCTGCCTCGGGCACGTCCTCGGGTGGCGGAGGGGCGTCCTCGGCCGTTTCCGATCCCTGCAGGTAAGATTTGAGGGCGCCGTTGCGGGATGGATCAGACCAGAAACGGTTCCAGCGCCGCTGAGCTTTGTGCAGCCTGAGCGATTCGTCGTGGATGGTGGGGAGGGGTCCGAGCCCGGTGCCGATGTAGACGTGGGCGGCGGTTCCCAGCTCGCTGAGGAGCTCTTCCAGTCCGGGGTTCTGTCCCAGCGCCTGCACGAAAGCACCGATGGCGTACTGGGTGCACAGATCCATTTTCTCGGAGAGCTTCTGAAAACGCCCCGAAGAAAAGCGCTCGTCGATCCACTGGCGGTAGTCGCCGAAGTCGAACTGAGGCATCCCTACCAGGAAGTTGTCGGGACCGAAGCCGTTAAAGGGCGTCAGCCAACTCTCGTTTTGCCTGAGGTTTCGCTTGAAGGCCTCAATGTTGGGTGACTTGGGAGCCACCAGCCCCCATCCGTAGATTCCGACTCGCCTCAAACCGCTCTCCCTTGTTGCCGGCCAAGTGCCGCAACTGCTGCGACAAGCCATTAAAGATACGCCCTAAGCTTGGTCGGGTTCAAGTTTCGAGAGGCCCCGGGGCCGCATCTCGGGGAGGGTTGTCGAGGCTTTCCCAGGCCTTTCGGACGACCTCCGGCCCGTACTTGCGTTCCAGTCGGCGGACCTTGAAATGTCCCCTCGCCATCTGCTGGAAGTGTCGGATGAAGATGCCGTTGATCAAGGCGCCTCCGGCCGCTCCGATGGCGGGAACGGCCATGGCGGCGATTTTCTCGGCCACGCTGGCCGAGAAACGGGAGGCGATAATGGAGATGAAGCGCACCAAGGCCGGCGCCCCCCGGCGCGCGAGTCCGCGTTGGGCGATGTGGGCGGCGGCCTCGCTGAGGGCCGCGGCCATGGCTGCCCGTACGGCATAGTATCCTGTTTCGGCAGCGTCGTCGGCCTTGTCGGGACCGCCCAGTGCAAAGACCTGCAGACAACTGAGGCGGGCTTCAATGTCGCTGAGATCTTCGCCCTCGCTGCGTGCGATGTCGGCCACCGAGCGGAGCATGATGGTGGTGGAAAGGGGCAGTTCCACCGTTAATCCGGCCAAGCCGAAAGCTCCGCCGACTCCGCCCGAGCCGACCGCCGCCGCCTTGTGGAAGAGGTCCTTGGAGCGGGAAGGCCGCTTGTTGGGATTGAGGCTGAAGACGGCTGCCTGGAGGGCCTTTTGCAGCGAAATCTCGACGGCCTTGTGGACCCGTCCCGTCCACTTCTCGGGCAGCAGCTTGAAACCCCGTTCGATGGGAGCGCCCAAAGCCGAAGTCAGCCGGGCGGCGATGCTGACCTCTTCCAGCAGTTGCCTGGCGGTTCGAAGCTCTTCCAGATCCTGTGGACTCAAAGTCACGCCGACAGTTTATCAGCCGGAGTGGCGGATGATGATGAGATCCCCCTCCTGCACCAAGTAGTCCTTGCCTTCCAGGCGGAACTTTCCCGCCGCTTTGGCTTCCTTGATGCTGCGGTGCTCCTGGAAGTCCTGCCAGCCCACCACCTCGGCGCGGATAAAGCCTTTGGCCAGGTCGGAGTGGATTTTTCCCGCGGCGTCCACCGCCGTGTCGCCCGCCCGGACCGTCCAGGCCCGGGTTTCATCCTCGCCATAGGTGTAGAAGGTGCGGATCTCCAAAGCTTGGTAGGCGGCGGCCAGCACCCGCGGCGCGGCCAATTCCTCCACTCCGAAGTCGCTCATGAACTCGCCCCGCTCGCTTTCTTCAAGCTGGGCCAGCTCGGCTTCCAGCGATCCGCACAAGGCCTCGGCCACCCATCCCTGTCGGCGAAAAGGTGCCGCGATGGACTCCTCCTCTCCCAGTTGCGCCTCCCCGATGTTGAGAATGAGCATACGGGGTTTGGCGGTGAGGAAGCCGAAGCCCCGGATGCGCTTGCGCTCTTCCGGCTTGAGGTCGAGGCTGCCCACGGGCAAGCCTTCCTCCAACTGTTCCCGAACCTGGCTGAGGACGGCGTACTCGGCCATATCGTCCTCGTCGGCTTTGGTCTTGACGCTTCCCGCGAGCCGTTCCAGGCGGTTTTCGGCCACCGCCAGGTCGGACAGAACCATCTCGGCCTCCAGGTCATCCAGGTCGCGCCGGGGGTCGATCGAATCCTTGGGATGAGGCGCCACCTCGCTGCTGAAGCAGCGCAGGACGATAGCCAGCGCGTCCGCCTCGCGGGCCTTGGCCACCGCCTGAGCGTCGGTCTTGGATCCTCCCAGGAGCCCGGGAAACTCGGTCAGCTCCACGGTCGCCGCAACTTTCTTTTTGGGCTTGAAGATCTCGGTCAGCAAGTCGAGCCGCGGGTCGGGAACCTTGAGGACCGCCAGCCGGTTGAGTGCCGAAGAGGGTCGGAAACCTCCCCCCGACTCGGCGTGGCCGGTGATGGCCGAATAGATGGTCTTGACGCCCGAAGAGGTGATGCCGATCAATGCCAGTCGCATGGTCTAGCGCGCCTTTCCTGAAAAAGGCGCCATTATATATCGTCTTGCAGTTCAGGCTGGCGACAGGCGCCGCGGCGTGGACTCCCGAGGGCGCCTTGGGCTATAATCCGGCCCCATGGAATGGGAGCACAAAGGCATCATTTTCGCCATTGAAACCGAGATAATGGGGCCCTTCGTCATGGCTTCGGCCAAGGCTCCCAAAGAAGGCATGTTTGTTCGCGTGCGGCCCTTCAGCGCTTTGGGACGCGACCAGGAACAAGCGCTGGAATTGCTCAAGAATCAGATCCGCCTGGAGTTCCGCCGCCTGCCCTCGCCCGTCTCTGGCCAAGCCGCCGGATGAGCGTTTTGGGGGGTGTGGCGGGCCGTGTCCGGGGGTCGAGGCGGCGGCTGCTTTCTTCTTCCCTGTGGAACTTTTCTTCCTCATCCGCCCGTACAAATGCCTGTAACGACGGCTTTTGACCAGCTTTTGGCTTCGTGATACAAGGGTTCCATTGCCGCGTTCCGTATCTTGCTCGAAACTGTTAAGAATTGACCCGGAGGGCCGTTTCTATGAGTAGAAGCGAGAAAAAGGAGGAAGCGTTGCAAACCGCAGCCGCTTTGGACACTCCGGCTTCCGGGCCGGACATGCAATTCGAGCAGGTCTTTCGCGACCATAACCGGACGGTTTTTCGGGCCGCCTACCGGGTGACCGGAAATCCTTCCGACGCGGAAGACGTCATGCAGACCGTGTTCATGCGTTTGCTCAAGCGTGAAGGCGCCCTCGATCTGGGCGAGAATCCTGCCGGATACCTTCACAGGGCGGCCGTCAACGCCGCCATCGACCTGCTTCGCTCGCGCAAGAGCTCGGCCAGCATCTCGCTTGAAGACGTGGTGTTTCCGCCCCCCGACGACACTCCGGGGCCGGAGCAGAAGCAGATGGCGGCGGAGATTCGCCGCTGGCTGCGCCAGGCCATCGCCAACCTCAGCGAAAACGCTGCTGAGATGTTCGTGCTGCGCTACTTCGAGGGTTACGGCAATCAAGAGATCGCCGAAATGCTCGGAACCTCCCAGGGCACGGTGGCCGTGACACTGCACCGCACCCGCTCTCGTCTTCAGCAAGAGATCGGCAAGATACTGAAAAGGAACTGATCATGAAGCCCAATCATCGCAACCCAGAGGCCATTCTGGATGAGGTCTTGGAGGACATCCGTCGGCAGCAGCCCGAGGCCAAGTTGGAGCAAGAGGCGGCCCAGCGCGTTTGGAGCCGTCTGGAGGAGCTTTCCTCATCTTCGTCCGCCACCGCAGCCAGCCGGGAACGGCTCGACTCGGTGGACGACTTCAAGGCCCTGATTCCCGACTATTTACAGGGACGGCTGCCCGAGGCGCGCAGAATCCTCTTCGAGGATCAGATGCGCAATTCGGTCACGCTGCGCCGGGCCGTCAAAGAGGCCCGCGGCGAAAAACGTACGGTCGTACCCCAGCGCCAGGGAAGCTTCATGAGTTCTCCCTGGTTCAAATGGGGAGCCGTGGCGGCCATGGTGCTCTTTACCATCGGACTGGTGCAGTTGGGGGTGCTGGACGGCATCCTCCCCCGCACGACCATGGGCATGGCCTCCGTGCGCAGCGTGCAAGGAAACGTGTTTCAGATCTCGCCCCAAGGCCAGACAGTCCTGGCCGCCGGGCAGGAGATCGACTGGAGACAGGGCATCCGCTCGGCCAAGAACACCGACGTCGTCTTCGAGCTGGCGGACGGATCGTTGATGGAACTGCGGGAACGCTCTGAGTTCTCCATCTCTGAAGCCCGCGACGGCGTGACCATCAACCTTGACCGCGGCAGCATCATCGTCCAGGCCGCTCCCCGCCGCAAGGGACACCTCTACGTGCGCACCAACGACTGCACGGTGTCGGTGAAGGGAACCATCTTTTCGGTCAGCAGCGGCGCCAAGGGAACCCGTGTCTCGGTGCTGGAAGGCCGGGTCGAGGTGGAGCAGGGCGGCAAGCGCGCTTCGCTGGAACCGGGCCAGCAGTACACCACCAATGAGCGGCTGGCCCGCGTCCCCCTGGAACGGGAGATCGCCTGGAGCCAGAACTACGACAATCACGTGGCGCTGCTGCGCGAAACGCGTCTGTTGGATCAGGAATTCAACCGGGTCTTCTTTCCCGGACTGCGCTTCTCCAGCCGCTTTCTTGACATCGTTCCGGCAGGCACCGTCATCTATGCCGGCCTTCCCAACCTAGCCGTGTCGATGGCCGACGCCCGCGACATTTTCATGCAGCGGGTAGAAGCCAATCCGGCCCTGGCCGAATGGTGGCAGAAGGCCACTGAGAGCGGGGAAGAAGGCTTGTCGGTCATGAGGGTCTTCGACAGCCTGCGCGAGTTGAGCGAATCGCTGGGCGACGAAATCGTGCTGGCGGTTCAGCTTGACGAGCGGGGCCAGCCCGGGGCGCCTCTGTTGATGGCCGAGGCCACCGATCCCTCTTCTTTCCGTCAGGCCCTGACGGTCCAGTTGGAGCGGCTCAAGGCTGAGACCGGACTCGACAACGTCGTCATAACCGACAATCCGTCCAGCCTGCAGGAGAGCAACGACACCCTGTACGTCTACCTCAAGAACGATCTGGTGGCGATGGCGCCTGAGATCGGTCAATTGGTGGCTTTCGACGCCTCGGCCAGCAGCGGACGCAGCGCTTTCGCCGACACCTCGTTCCATCATCACCTCGACACCCTCTATCGCGACGGCGTCGACTGGGTCTTCGGCATCGGCCTCAAGGAACTGATGGCGGCTGAAGGCGCCGGCGATCTGGCCGAAAGCGGCATCGTCAACGTCGAACACTTCTTCGTGGAGATGCGCGAAGCCGAGGGCATGATCGAGAACCGCGCCATGCTCACCTTCGACGGAGAACGCCAGGGAATCGCTTCCTGGCTGGCGGCGCCCGCGCCTATCGGTGGACTCGACTACGTGTCCCAGGAGGCCTCGGTGGCGGTGGGGCTGGCCGTGCGCGAGCCGGTGCAACTGATCGACGAAGTGATCGCCATGCTGGGCGATGAAGCCCGCCGGGCCGTGGCCGAAATCGAAACCCAGACCGGCATCAACCTGCAGGCCGACCTGGCGGCTCCGCTGGGAGGCGAGTTCGTCTTCGCCATCGACGGACCCCTGCTGCCCATGCCCTCCTGGAAGGCGGTCATCGAGGTCTATGATCCGCCTACGCTGCAAAGCACCATCGAAAGGTTTGTTGCACGCGCCGACCAGGAGCTCAAAGCGGAAGGCAAGAAAGGCGTCACCTTGACCTCGCAGGACTCGGGCGGACGTACCTACTACAGAGTCTCTGTGCTCGACTTGCCGCTGGCCAGCTTCTCCTACACCTTCGTGGAGGGATACCTGGTGGCGGCTCCTGCCCGCGGACTGGTGGCCGACGCCATCCGCTTCAACGAGATCGGCGCCACCCTGCCGCATTCCACCGAATTCGTGAACCTGTTGCCGCGTGACGGACACACCGGATTCTCGGCCGTCGCCTACCAGGATCTGCGTTCGGTGCTGGAACCTCTGGCCGGCTTGGCCCGCGGCATTGAGCTGCCGGAAGGCGAACGCGAAGTGTTGGACGAGGCCATGCAAGGCATGAGCGCCAGCCTGGTCTGCGCCTATGCCGAGGAGGACCGCATCCTCTTCGCCACAACCGGCAACTTCGGCTTCAATCCCAGCAACCTGATGGGACTGAGCGCCTTCAGCCTGCCAGGTATGGAGGATGTCCTTCAGAACCTGCCTGGAGTGCACGCCAAGTAATGGAACCGATCATCGAACTCGACAACCTGTCGCTCAGCTTCGGAAAGCTGCAGGTTCTCAAAGAACTCAACGGGGCCCTGTCGGGACGAGCCTTCGGACTGCTGGGCCCCAACGGAGCCGGCAAATCGACGCTGCTGCGCACCCTGATGGGATTCCATAAGCCCAGCGGCGGAACGGCGCGGGTCTTCGGCAAGGACATCCGCACTCACGCCAAGGCCAACCGCCAGGACATCGGCTTCATGCCCGAAAACGACGCCTTCATCGCCGACATGAGCGCCATCCGCTTCGTCCGCATGCTGGCCGAACTGTCGGGGATGCCGCCGCGGATGGCGCTGGAGAAGGCCCACGAGGCCCTCCACTTCGTCGGGCTGGGCGAGGCCCGCTACCGCAAGCTGGGCGAATACTCTATGGGAATGAAGCAGAAGGCCAAGCTGGCTCAGGCCCTCGTTCACGGACCCCGCCTGCTCATTCTCGACGAGCCCACCAACGGACTCGATCCTCCGGCCCGCTCCAACATGCTCAAGCTGATCCGCGAGATCCGGGACAGCAATCAGGTGCACATCATCATCTCCTCCCATCTGCTTCCCGATGTGGAAGAGGTCTGCGAGGAGGTCGTCATCCTCAAGGAAGGCCGCCTGGTGGTCTACTGCAACCTGGAAGAGGAACGCAAGGCCAACCGCAAGTTCCTGGAAATGGAAACCCGCGGCGAACACCAGGAGGAGTTCGTCGAGAAGATCCGCGGACTGGGCGTCGAAGTGGCCCAAGTGGGCCGACGACTGATCAAGATGGTGCTGCCCGAAGACGTCGCCATCCGCGACCTTTATTCGCTGGCCTCCGACCGCCACGTCCAGATCCGCCGCCTCGACTACAAGCGCGACTCGCTGCAAGACATCTTCCTCAAGGCCATGGAAACCGACAACCTGCAAAAGCTGGAAAGCTCGCTGGAGGAGAGAGAATATGTCAGTGTACAGGCGTAGATACGAGCAGTACGCCGGTCCCGTCACTCCGGCATGGTCGCGTTTTCTGGTGTTGACACGCTACGCTCTGCGGGGTGTCTTCCGTTCCCGCTGGATGGTGGTTTTCTTCATCCTGGCGCTGGTGCCGACGCTGGTTCAGGGCGCCATGATCTACATCCGCTTCAACAGCACCGCTCTGGAGCTTTTCGGTCCCGAGATCATGGACATCATCGCCGTGGACGCCCAGTTCTTCCAGGACTACCTGGCGGTGCAGACGGTTCTCTGCTGGATACTGGCCGCCTTCGTCGGTCCGGGACTGGTCTCCCCTGATCTGGCTAATGGAGCCTTGCCCCTCTACTTCTGCCGGCCCCTCTCCCGCAGCGAGTATGTTCTGGGCAAAGGGGGCGTGCTTTTCATCGTCCTCAGCGCCCTGACCTGGATTCCCGGTTTCATGCTCATCGCCCTGCAAAGCGCCTACGCTGGAATGCCCTGGTTTTCAGAGCATGTGCGGGTCCCCTTCGTGCTCTTCTTCAGTTCCTGCCTGTGGATCATTCCGCTGGCATTGCTGGCATTGGCTCTCTCCGCCTGGGTCAAGTGGCGCATGGTGGCCGGGGCTCTGCTTTTCGGCGTCATTATCGTCCTCGGCACCTTCGGCCTCATCATCAACGAGGCGGTCGGCACCTACTGGGGCAGCCTTATCGACATGAGGCAGGTGTGGACGGTGATCACCCACTATCTGATGCATGGGGAGGCTCTGCGCGGGACCATCCCTGTTTGGAGCGCCATTGTCAGCCTGACGATGGCCCTACTCTTCTCTCTTTGGCTGCTCAACCGCCGGGTGCAGGCTTATGAGGTGGTCCGATGAGCCAAGACGCCAATATCGTTCTCAAGGACGTCTCCAAGTTTTATGGCGAAGTGCTGGGAGTCAACCATGTCGACTTGACGCTTGAGCCCGGCATCACCGGACTCGTCGGTCCCAACGGCAGCGGCAAGAGCACGCTTATGAACCTCATGACCGGCTTGCTTCAGCCCTCGCGCGGCAGCATTCACGTGGTGGGGATTGCGCCCGATCATCCCGAACAGCTTTTCCGGCGCCTCGGCTACTGTACCCAATATGACTCTTTTCCCAAGGGAGCTACCGGTTACTCCTTCATCAATGGCTTCCTGCGCATACACGGCTATTCAGCCGACCAGGCCTACCGCCTGACCTATCAGGCCCTGGAGAAGGTCAACCTGGTGGACGCCGCCGCCCGCAGGGTGCGGGGCTATTCGAAGGGAATGCGTCAAAGGGTCAAATTGGCCCAGGCCATAGCCCACAATCCCGAGGTCATGATTCTCGATGAGCCCCTCAACGGACTCGATCCCCTGGCCCGCGCCGAGGTCATCGATCTTTTCCGGGACTTGGCCGAGATGGGGCGCCACGTCATCATCTCCTCCCACGTCCTCCATGAGTTGGACATCATTTCCGACAACGTGGTGATGCTGACCGGAGGCTATGTGGTAGCCGAGGGGGACGTTCACGGCGTGCGCGAAGAAGTCAGCGACGTACCCATCCAGATCGTGGTGCGCTGCGACAAGCCTTCAGTCCTCGCCCAGCGCGCTTTTAAGGAAGATTCGGTGGTCGAGGTGAGGATGCATGACGACGGCGGCGGCCTGCATCTGCGCACCCGCGATTCGGACCAGTTTTACCTGCTGCTCAATCGGGTCGTGCTGGAGGAGCAGATCAACGTCGAAACCGTGGCCCCCGCCGACGATGACGTTCAGTCGGTGTATCAATACCTGATCGGAAGCAGCGGAGGTCAACCGGCATGAGTTCGCCCAACGCCGCCATTCAGCCCGACAGCAGCGGAACTGCCCTGTGGCGGGCGCAACTGATGGGTCTCCTGCGCAGCGAGGTCCGCAAGGGCTTCGTTGGAGGACGGGCTTTGATGCTCTATCTCCTGGCTGCCATGCCTGTGGCCCTGGCGCTGCTGGTGGCCATCGTCCTTTACCTGTTTCCCGAAGAGCAGGAAGACCTGGGAAGCGTGTCCATAGCATTTGCGGCCGCCTTCCAGGCCTTTGTCATTCAAGTGCTGGTCTTCGTGGGTTGCCTGCTGGTCTTCACCAGCCTTTTTCGGGGAGAGATGCTGCAGCGCTCGATGCACTACTATTTTCTCTGCCCCGTGCGCCGGGAACTGCTGGTAGTGGGGAAGTATCTGGCGGGTCAAATCGCCGCCTTCAGCATCTTCGGGATCTCGGTGCTCTTATCCTACGTCCTGACCTTTTTGCCCTATGGCGGACGGGGTATTGAATACTTGACCGTCTCCCCCGGACTGGGGCACGTTTTCGCTTACCTGGGCGTGACGGCGCTGGCTTGCCTCGGATACGGGGCCGTTTTTCTCCTGGTGGGGCTGATTTTCAGGAATCCCATCATACCCGGCATCCTCATCTTTTTCTGGGAGTCTCTTAATCCCTTCATGCCGGCCGTACTGCAGAAGATCAGCGTCATCCACTACCTGATTTCGCTTTGTCCGGTACCCGCTCAATCGAGTTCCATCCGCGTCATCGCCGACCCGGCCTCGGGATGGTTTTCCGTGCCCGGAATCCTGCTGGTGACCACGGCCTTGCTCTACATCGTGGCCCTGCGCCTCAGGCACACCGAGATCTCCTACGGCGGCGACTAGTGCTGCCGGTCATAAATTCTGAGCCAGGCCCTCCGTTTCTGGTCCCTTCTATGAAAGGGACAGATTGGCCAGCCCAGCGACTGTGTTAGAAGTCAAGTCCGGGCTCGCTGAAGGCGAGCGATTCGCCAGCCCAGGGTCAGCCCCGGCGAGCGCAAGCGAGACGGCGGCGCCACCCTGGGTTCAGGGCAGCTCAAGGGACGAACGCTAAAAGCGTGGAATAGCGCAACGGGAGGGCTTCAGACTTTTGACGCGCTGCAAAAGCCCAGCACCTTGGGCTGCCGGGATGCGGCCTTTAGCCGCCGTTCACCGATCCGGTTCCGCCGTTCAGCGATCTTTGGCTGACTTTCGGACAGTCCTCTCTTAGTCTGTGAGCATGCAAACACTGCTCAGACTGAAGGGATTGCGGAAGAGTTTCGGCGACATCCTGGCGGTGGACGACCTTGACCTGGAAGTCCGCCAGGGCGAAATCTTCGGTTTGCTGGGCCCCAACGGAGCGGGCAAGTCGACCACCGTCAGCTTGGCCATCGGACTCTTGCAGCCCGAGAGGGGAGAAGTTGACCTGGTCGGCTACGGCAGCCCTCTGAAAGCCTCGGTGCGGCGACACATCGGGGTGGCTCCCCAGGCGCTGGCCATCTACGAGGAGATGAGCGGGCTGGAGAACGTGCTCTTCTTCGGGCGTCTGCAAGGGCTCTCGGGTCAGTCCCTGCGCAGCAGCAGCCGCTGGGCGCTGGATTTCGTGGGACTGACCGAGCGCGCCAACGACCTGGCCTCGACCTATTCAGGCGGCATGAAGCGTCGGCTGAATCTGGCCGTCTCCATCGTCCACCGTCCGCTGCTGCTCTTGCTCGACGAGCCCACCGTCGGCGTCGACCCCCAGTCGCGCAATTCCATCTTCGACAACATACGGCACCTGCAGCAGGAGGGCACCACGGTGGTCTACACCACCCACTACATGGAAGAAGCCCAGAAGCTGTGCGATCGGGTGGGCATCATCGACCGGGGCAAGCTGCTGGCGCTCGATTCGGTGGAGAACCTGACTCAAGAGCACGGAGGCGAAAGTCTCATCACCGCCGAGAAGGCCCAGGGCGAGACGCTGCGCATCCAGACCTGTGATCCTCTCGGCCGCTTGCGGGAGCTGCTCGACGGCGGCGAGCCTTTGCTGCGCTTTTCGGTGGAACGTCCCAACCTTGAAACCGTTTTTCTCAACCTGACGGGGCGCCAACTGCGCGATTGAGGAGACACGCTCATGACGGCAATCATTCATATGGCATTCAAAGACCTGCGGCTGCTCATCCGCGACCGCACGGCCTTCTTCTTCACCTTCTTCTTTCCCGTCCTCTACGCGGTCTTCTTCGGAATGATCTTCTCCGGCGGCGGCGGGGACGGCAGCAGCGCCATCTCGGTGTGGGTGGTGGATCAAGACAATACTCAGGCTTCGCAGCAATTCGTCAGGATGCTGGGCGAGGCCGAGGAATTGAAGGTCGAGCCGGCCGCCGATTTGGAAAGGGCCCGGGAGGGGGTGCGGCGGGGCCGCCGGGTGGCTTACATCCTCCTGCCCCAGGGCTTCAGCCAAGCCCAGCAGACCATTTTCATGGGAAAGCCGCCCCGAGTGGAGATTGGAGTCGATCCTTCCCGCCAGGCTGAATCCGGCATGCTGCAGGGGATACTCATGAAATACGGCGCCCAGTCGATGCAGCAGATCCTGCAGGACCCGGGCTTCGCCGACCGCCAGCTTGAGGCGGTGAAGGAATCCGCACAGGACGCGCCTCCTGAAGTTCAAGGCCAGCTCCAGTCGTTTTTTTCAGAGATGAAGAAGCTGCTGGAGATGGAAAATCAGGCTCCGGAAGGCGTCGCCGCCGGACCGGCGGGGGGCTCCTTTCAGCCGCTGGAGGTGACGACCGCCGAGGTCATTCGCCAACGCAGCGGACCCACCAACGCTTATTCCATCTCTTTCCCTCAGGGCATCATCTGGGGCATCCTGGGGTGCGCCTCGGGTTTCGCCATTTCGCTGGTCATGGAGCGCCGCCGAGGGACGCTGATGCGGCTGCGTTCAGGTCCGCTGACGCGCTTTCAGGTGCTGGCCGGCAAGGCCCTGGCCTGCTTCATCACCATCCTGGGCGTCTCCTTCATCCTCCTTTTGCTGGCCCGCTTCGTCTTCGGCGTGCAACTGCGTCTGGGGCTGCTCGCCATGGGACTGACGGCGGTAGCGGTGTGCTTCGTCGGCATCATGATGGTGCTCTCCACTTTGGGCCGCTCCGAACAAGCCGCGGGAGGCATCGGCTGGGCCATCATGATCGTGATGGCCATGCTGGGCGGAGGCATGATCCCGCTCTTCATCATGCCCGCCTGGATGCAGACCGTCAGCAATGTTTCCCCGGTCAAATGGGCCATCCTGGCCATGGAAGGCGTTCTCTGGCGGGGCTTCACGGCCATAGACATGCTCCTCCCCTGCGGAATCCTCACCGCCATCGGCGCCGTCTGCTTCACCCTGGGCATCCTCATTTTCAAAGAGGATTAGAGAGGGGAGCCTCACTGTACAAGAGTTGCAGGCCGACGCTGGAAGATGGATCATAGGAACCGAGGACCGGCTCGCAACCAGCGTCTGAAGAGGTTCAAAGAAGATGTCCAGTAATAGAGCCCTGCGTCCCGTCTGTTTCGTAGCCATGCCGTTCGGGCAAAAAAGCCCTCCGGGCAAAAGCGAGCCCCTTATCGATTTCGATGCGGTCTTCGAACACATCGAGACCGTGGTGACGCAACTCGGCTTGGAGTGCATCCGAGCCGACGTCGAACTCTCGGGCGGTTTCGTCCAAGGAGCCATGTATGAAAGACTCCTGGTGGCCGAATACGTCATCGCCGACCTCACTTTCTCGAACCCCAATGTCACCTATGAGGTCGGAGTCCGCCATGGAGCCAGTTCTCGGCCCACTATTCTGATCGGCGCCCTTCGTTTCTTCGGAAACCTTCCCTTCGATTTCAAGCCGCTGCGGGTGTTGCCCTACGATCTTGCCGATGACGGCAGTCTTCCTGAAGACAAGGCGGGCGGGTTTCGAGCTGCCCTGCAGCAGCGGCTGCACGCCGCAGTCGAGGGAGAACTGCCGGTCGACAATCCCATAATGCAGGTCACGTCCTGGACTCCCTCCGGCCGCCTGGAACACGACAAGACGGATGTCTATCTCTCGCGAATGCGCTTTTGCGGTCACATCGGCGAGGAGATCGCCGCCGCCCTCAACAAGGCCAGCGACACCGATGCGGTCAAGGCGCTACAGGCCATCGAAACCCGCATTTTCCAAAACACCCACATCGTGGCCGAACTCCACTCCGCCCTTTTAGGCATCTATATCGGGTACCGGGAACGCAAGGCCCACCGCAAGATGATCGAACTCTACGGCAGGCTACCAAACGAACTCTGCCGGACGGCGGTCGTGCAGGAACAGCTCGCCCTGGCCCTCAACCGTTTGGCCGAACAAGCTGAAAGAGAGGCCGGGGAACTGGAGAAAGCGGGAGAGGATTCAGATGCCGAGAAGCTGCGGAACCAAGCTCATGAGCATCGGCAAGAGGCGCTGGCCGCCCTCGACCGGCTGCGGGCGCCAATGGTGAGCAGCGAAACCTGGGGCATCCGGGGCAGGATCTGCAAGGGCCAATACCAGGCTGAACTGAACAAAGGCAATGAACTCAAGGCTGAAGCTTCCCTGGGCAAGGCGATCGAAGCCTACTGGTCGGGGGTGAAAGCGGACATGCGCGACTATTATCCCGGAGTCAATTGCGTGACTCTAAGCCTGCTTCGAGGAAGTGCGGAGGATCTCAAGCGACTGGAAACACTGGTCCCGGTCGTCCGCCAGGCCGTCGAGTTCGCACCTGAGGCCAAGTCTGAAGAGGAACGCTATTGGAACCCTGCCACCAAGCTCGAGATGGCCTCAGCCGGCAAAGATTGGCAAGCGGCCCGCCGGCACCTTGTCGATTGCCTCAAGGTCGAAGTACCCGATTGGATGCGGGAAACCACCATCGACAACCTTGAGATCCACCTGCAAGCCTTCAAGGACGATTCGAAGGCGGTCGAGAAAATCCAAGAGCTCATCGGCGGCCTGCAGCCTTCCACCTAACAGTGAAACCCGCATACGCCCCGCGTGTGAACGGCAGAGAACTGGAGAAAACGCTTTCCGGGAACCTGGCACAACCCCGCTGGGGGAAAAGGCGTCTGATGGGGCATTATGAAGTCCCTGAAACGACGCGTTCGCCTCGACCATCACAGGCTGGCTCAAGCGATCGCCCGCAGCGGGCGGGACCAAAACGACTGGGCCGACGAGCTGGAGATCAGTCGGGGCTATTTCTCCCAACTTGTGCACGGCCATAAGTGCCATCCCGGCCCCGAAGTTCGCCGCAAGCTGCTGCGAGGGCTGGGGCTGGACTTTGATGAGCTCTTCCTCATCGAGGGCGGGGAACCGGCCTCGTCCGGATGGCGGGGGCCGCGGAGCGGGCCGCCTCCTGCGGATAAGAGGGGGCAAGGGCGGAGCCTGGCCGTCGGCTCCGGCCTTTGGTGGGGGGAAATCGGGCAGTCCCTCCGCTCGCTGCTGCGCAGACCGGCTTTTTCAGCCGTGGCCGTCTTGACCCTGGCGGCCGGAATCGGAGCCAACGCCCTGCTTTTCAGCGCCGTCCACGCCGTCTTGCTGCAGCCCTATCCCTATCCCGAGGCTGAGCGCGTCGTGGACCTTTACGAAAGCAACGAGGCCAGGGGATGGGCCTTCAACTCCGTCTCGCCTCCCAACTACCTCGACTTCAAAGAAGGAAATCGCACCTTTGAGGCCCTGGCCGCCTACCAGGTCAAGGACGTCAATTTCAGCACCGGCCAGTTCGCCGAGAGGGTGACGGCGGTGGAAGCTCCTTCCGACTTCTTTGCCGTATTGGGCGTCCAGCCCGAGCGAGGACGCTTCTTTCACACCGGGCCGCCATCGGAAGAAGAAGACCTGCTGGTCATCAGCCACACCTTTTGGCGCAGCCGCCTGGGCGGCGATCCGCAAGTCCTGGGCAGCGCCGTCGATTTGGACGGGAGGCGCTACACTATTGCGGGCGTCCTGCCTGCCGGAATCGACTTCCCCAGTCCCCAGGTACAGCTCTACACGCCCATGAGCGAGGCCTTCCTGAAAACCCAGGGCCGCGGCGGGCGGTACTTGCGGGTGGTGGGGCGGCTGAAGCAGGGTGTGCGCTTGAGTCAAGCCCAGTCTGATCTTGCCGCCATCGCCCAGGGACTGCAGCAAGCCTACCCGGAGAGCAACGCCGACTGGAGCGTCACTCTCACGCCCCATGGCGAGTTGTCGGCTTCTTCGGTGCGCCGTCCCCTCATGGTGCTGTGGCTGACCACCGGCCTCGTCCTGCTCATCGCTTGCGCCAACCTGGCCAACCTGCTGCTGGGACAGGCCGCCTCGCGCCGCCGCGAACTGGCGGTGCGGCTGGCTCTGGGCGCCGGCCGGAAACGGCTGACCGCCCGTCTCCTCACGGAAAGCCTGCTGCTGTCCCTGTGCGGAGCGGCTGTGGGGCTGCTGCTTGCGGCCCTGGGGGCGGGATGGCTCACCCGTTGGGCCTCCCAAGCCCTGCCCCGCGCCCAGGACATCTCCGTCAACTGGACCGTGGCCGGCTTCACCCTGCTGCTGGCCAGCGCCGCCACCGTCCTCTTCGGCTGGCTGCCCAGTTGGCGGGCCGCCCGCCTCGATCCGCAAGCGGGACTGGGCGCGGGACCGCGCGCCACCTCGGCCCAGGGCGGACGCCTGCGCTACGGTCTTATCGTGGCCGAGGTTGCCCTGGCCCTGACCGTGCTGGTGGGCGCCGGACTGCTGTTGCGCAGCCTCAGCGAGATAATGGGATCGGAAGCCGGATTCGAGTCCCGCAACCTGCTCACACTGCGGGTGGAACCGGGCATGCTGACCATGCAGCCGGGCCAGGACATGGTGAGTTTCTGGAACGCCCGCCAGGAGCAGCGAGACGTCATCAACGACTTCTATGGACGGCTGCTGGCGCGGTTACAGGCTCTTCCGGGCGTGCAGCGGGCATCGGCGGTCAACCGCGGTCCCTTGGAGGGCTCCTGGTGGGGAACCAGTTTCCGCCTTGACGGACGCGCGCCGGTTCCCCGCAACCAGCAGCCCACGGCCCTGACCCGGGTTGTGATGCCCGGCTATTTCCGCACCATGGGCATCGACTTGATGCGGGGACGCGTCTTCCTCGCCTCCGACCGGCGCGACGCCCAGCACGTGGCCGTCATCGACCAGGCGCTGGCGCGGGCCAACTGGCCGGGCGAGAGTCCCCTGGGACAGCGGATCACCCTCAACGATCCCGAGGATCCCTTCGTCATCTGGTACACGGTAGTCGGCGTGGTGGACGACATCTCCCACCACGGCCTGGGCCAGACCCGCGGCGGCACGCTCTACCTGCACTTTCCCCAGGCCATCTTCGGACATTTCGGGGACTGGGGAATGGACATCGCCATACGTCACCAGCAAGGCGCCGGCCCGGGGCTGGCGTCCGCCGTGCGGGCCGTGGTGCGTGAACTCGACCCCTCCTTGCCGGTGTTCCAAGTCCGCACAGGAGAGGATCTGCTGGCTCAGGACACCGCCCGCCGACGCCTGCAGACCCTGCTCCTGGCCGCCTTCGGCGCCTTGGCCCTGATCCTCTGCGCCTCGGGGATCTTCTCGGTGGTTTCTTACAGCGTAGCCAGCCGCCGCCGCGAAATCGGCATCCGCCGGGCCCTGGGCGCCCGCGGGACGCACATCTACCGCCGCGTCCTCAGCCAGGGTCTGCTTCCGGTCGCCCTGGGCATCCTCCTGGGCCTCCCCGCCGCCTGGGCCCTGACGCTCCTGCTCCAAGACATGCTCTTCCACGTCCAGCCCTACGACCCCCCAACCCTCCTTCTCTCCTGCCTCGCCCTGCTCCTCCTGGGCGCCGCCGCCGCCCTCCTCCCCGCTTACCGCGCCAACCAAATCAACCCACTCTCCATCCTCCGCTCCGACTAGTGCGCGAAATGCGCCTCGAATCAGATTCATGCATCAGTTATTATCGAAACCATGATTCAAAGAACCACGGTGGCGGCGGAAGAGGGGGTGCTGGAAGCGTTGAGACGCGAGGCTCAGCGGCGCGGCGTGTCCTTTGCAACCCTGGTGGGTGAGCTTCTGGCCAAGAAAGCAGCCGAGCTGCGGCGCGCCCGGCGCCCTCGCATTGGTATCGGACACTCAGGTTCCGGTGTCGCCCAGGAGAGTGTTGATCATGAAGACCTGCCGGCGGCTCAATAATGGCTCTCATTCTTGACACGGGCCCGATCCTCGCCCTCTTGGATGCCGACGATCCGGCACACGCGTCGTGCGCCAAGTTGCTCGACGAAATCGATGAGCCGCTGGTGTTGGTTGCCCCTGCTCTGGTGGAAGTGGACTACTGGATTCGAAAACGCCTTCAGCCTGAAGTATGGTCGATATTTGTCGAGGACATCTCAACCGGCGCCTACCGCCTGGAGCACTTGTCCGCCGGGGACCTCGCCCGCGCGGCCGAACTCCAGGCCTCTCATGCCGACCTCGACCTCGGCATGGTCGATGCCGCGGTTATTGCCGTTTGCGAAAGATTGGCCGAGAAAAAGGTGGCAACACTCGATCAAAGACACTTCCGCGCCGTGCGCCCCAAGCACTGCGACTACCTACAACTCCTCCCCAAATCCTGACCCTCGGGCGCCTGGGGCAGGAGAACTCGGGCAATCTTGCCGTGCTTGGTCGCAAGCACTGGATAATTCTCACCAACCACCAAGGCCAATCGAGCACGTAGCTCCCGCATTCCAGCAACTTTCATGAGCCAGTCCTTTCCTGAGCGAGGATAGCACCGCGATCTCGCCGAATGCGTTCGATTCGTCGTGAGGCAGGCCTTCCCTTTTGTCTTACGGCTTGTTCTAGAAGAGGTCCAATGGTTATACTGACGGTATGAAAACGGCAGTTTCGATCCCCGACGAGGTTTTCCAAGCGGCGGAAAAGCATGCCAGCCGAACCAGCAAGTCACGCAGCCAACTCTATGCAGAGGCCATCTCAGAATACCTTGCCAGGCATGCTCCCGATGAGGTAACGGAGTCGATGAATCAAGTCGTCGACCGCTTGGAGCATCCCTCAGATCCCTTTGTTGCGGCTGCCGCCCGGCGAATATTGGAGAACACTGAGTGGTAGAGATTGCACAGGGCGAGATCTGGTGGGCCGACCTGCCGGCGCCGACCGGATCCGGCCCAGGTTTCCGGCGGCCCGTTATCATTGTGCAAGGCAACCATTTGAACCGGAGCAGGATCGCCACAGTGGTGTGCGTCCCTCTGACCACCAACCTGATTTGGGCCGAGGCGCCCGGAAATGTCCTCATGCGCGCGGAGAAATCTGCTCTCCCCAAGGATTCCGTTGCAAACGCCTCACAGATCATCACCCTGGACCGCAGCATCCTCGCCGAAAGAATCGGCAAACTGCCCCCGAGGATCCTGGAGCAAGTCCTCACGGGCATCGACGTCGTCTTGGGCAGATGAAGGCGCAAGTGCGTAAGGCCTGATCCGCTAATACCCGAACCTAAAACCCTCCGGTTAACAGCGGCACACCAGAGGAACCGCACAACTCCATCCTAATCAATGGTTTAGTCCGGAAATGCAGGATCACTGGTGGCTCGGCCTCAGCGGGCCACTTGTCAATCATTTAAATTTCGTGCCAGTGAACTTATGTCGCATGAGGGAGACACTTGCAGGTACGCAATGGCCAGATCTTGTGGGCAGAACGGACTGCATAGGAAGCCCTCTTGGGATCTCGGATTCGCCATCCGCACTTCGAATTCCTTCATCGCCCTGCTCAGAATTCTCAGCGAGAGGTTTTCCCATACTTACCCGGTTGAACTTGGGTCGGGTTGGGCGCATCCTTTTAGGCGCGATGAAGCTTGTTGGGCGGTTGATTCTGGCGGTCTTGCTGACGTGGCTGGGGGCGTCATCGGCTTGGGCTCAAGGAGCGCAGGGGGACGAGCTGCCGCGATTCCGGGTGGACGTCAGAGCCTCGCAGTACGTGGTGCGGGTGTTCGATCAGGACGATCGGGTCGTGAGAGGACTGACCGCTCAGGACTTCAGCGTGCTCGAGGACGGTCGGCGCCGGCCCGTGGAGCAGGTGGAAGAGCAGCCCAAGGCCAACGTCTCGCTGGCCATCCTGCTGGATGTGGGATCGACCATGTCGCAGGAGAAGATCCTGCTGGGACGCGAGATCATGCACCGTCTCATCCATCTGCTCGATGAAAAGGACGAAATCCTGCTGGGCGTCTTCAGCGACGACGTCGACTTCGTCAGCGAACTGAGCAGCGACCGCTATCACCTGGTGGAAGGCATCGAAAACATCGGGTCAGGGGCGCGTGCCAGCAAGTGGCGCCGCCTGGGACAGCTTTTCATGAGCCAGGCCCTGACCGGGTACGCGGTCGACCACACCTTGAGGCGCCTCAAGACCTGCTCCTACCCCTCCAACAAGGCCGTGCTGGTGATCTCGGCGGGATTCGGAGGCATCGGCGAAGCCACCCTGGACCATCTGCGTATGGCCGGCGCCCGCTTTTTCGGGATCAGCCTGGGGAATCGGGCGGGGGACATGATCAGCCTGGGAGGCGATCAGGCCGCCCGCAAGCGCATCGTGCGCGAGACGGGCGGATGGGCCTATTCCGAGAAAGAGGCCTTGGACAAGATCGAGGCCATGCGCGATGCTCTTTCTCATTACTACCTGCTCACCTATCAGCCTGCGGAGGAAGGCAAGGATCTGACCAAGCGCGAGGTAGAGATCGGCCTGCAGGGGCATCCTGGGTTGCGGGTGAGTTATGTGCGGCGGACTTCTTCGGGAAGTTCGATCTATTAGTGGGATGGGTCATGGTCATGCTACGCCTTCGGCTTCGCCCGAGAGTCGGGGGCGTGCTACTCTGAGCGTCGCTCATGAGACTATCCAGCAAGTTGCCCAAGGACCCGCTCCAGCGCCTGCTCATCCTCCTCGTCGCCGCTCTGCCCTTCCTGCTTTTGGCCTGGGGCAGTCCCGAGGGACTGGACGAAAACGACAGCTACGGCCTTTATTCCCTGCTGCCGGCCTTCAGCGCCATCCTGCTGGCCTTTTTGACCCGCGAGGTGCTTTTCGCGCTCATGATGGGAATCGCCGTGGGAGGCATCGTGGTCAGCGACCCCAACCTGCTGCAGCGCTTCATGATTCCCGCCATCGGATCCGAGCAGTACGCGCTCATATTGCTGGTCTACCTGTGGTGCCTGGGAGGACTGCTGGGGCTGTGGACGCGCACCGGCGGAGCGCGCGCCTTCGCCGAGTGGGCCGCCGGACGCATGGTGCGGGGGCCGCGCAGCGCCCGCCTCTTCGCCTGGCTTATCGGCATCGTCTTCCACCAGGGAGGCACCATCTCCACCGTGCTGGCCGGAACCACCGTGCGTCCGGTGACCGACCGCGAGAACATCAGCCACGAGGAACTCAGCTACATCATCGACTCCACGGCTTCGCCCGTAGCCACCCTCATTCCACTCAACGTGTGGCCCATTTACGTGGGAGGATTCGCGGCAGGTCTGATTCCGCTGCTGCCTGACGAGGGGGCGGCAGTGAGTTTCTTCTACCGCGCCATTCCCTTGAACTTCTACGGCATCTTCGCGGTGCTGATGACCCTGTTGCTGGCTCTCGACCTGCTGCCCTTCATGAGCACAAAAATGCGCAAGGCCATCGAGCGCTCGCGGGCCGGCAAGGGGCTCAACGCTCCCGGAGCCGCCCCGCTGGCCTCAGAGGAACTGAGCCGCGAAAAGGTGCCCGATCACTATCGTCCCGCCATCATCGATTTCGCCGTCCCCATCCTGGTTCTGATCGGATGGGCGCTGGGTTCCTACCTGCAGACCGGGAGCGTGCAGATCGCCGAGGCCTTCGGCCTTTCGGTAGTGGCGGCTTCGCTGCTGGGATGGCTGCGCGGACTCTCCATCGCCGACGTGCTGGCCGGCATCGTAGACGGATGCAAGGGCGTGACCACGGGGGCCATTCTGCTGGGACTGGCCGTCACCCTGGGGGCTGTATCCAAAGAACTGGGTACGGCCCGCTATATCGTGGCCACCACGTCTGATTGGATCGTCCCTGTTCTGCTGCCCGCCATCTTGATGGGAATCTGCATGGTGGTGGCCTTCTCCATCGGGTCTTCCTTTGGAACTTTCGCGGTCATCGTCCCGCTTTCCGTCCCCCTGGCCTACACTGTCTCGCCCGAACCGCTTTTCAACGTCCTCTGCTACGCCTCGGTGGTGGGCGGGTCGATCTTCGGAGACCAATGCTCGCCCATCTCCGACACCACGATCCTTTCCAGCTTGGCCTGCGGCGCCGACTTGATGGACCACGTCACCACCCAGCTTCCTTTGGCGATGGCCGCAGCCGGACTAGCCGCCGTCTGCTCCACCCTGGTCGCCATTGCCGTCCTGTAAGCAGCCAACAGCCCGCCTCCACGCCGCTCTCTGGCGGCGTGGGAGGGCTGCAGGACACACAGTGCACTTATGAACTGGGCAAAAAGGGCGAAAGCGGAGGGGCTTAGTTGCCGATGAGCTTCAGCTCTTCGGCTTTATCCTGGCGGGCAGCCGCGTGGTAGACGGCGCGGCCGTAATGGTTGGCGGGAGAATGTCCGTAACGGATGAGCCGGTCGACGGTGCCGGGACCGCGGTTCCATCCATAGAGGGCCAGAGGGAAGTTGCCCTTGTATTTCTTCAGCAGATAGTGGAAGTGGCGGAAGCTGAAGCGGATGTTGACGGCGGGATCGAGCAGTTCCTCGGGAGTCACGTCCCCGTAAAGCTGGGCCGTGGTCCAGTGGATCTGGGTGAGTCCTCGGGCGCGCCCGTCGTCGCCCACGGCCCTGGCATCGCCCCGCGATTCGGCGTGAATCACGGAGAGCATGATGTAGGTGGCCGCTTCGGGAGTGCGCAGCAATCGCCACTCGTCCTCCCCGGCGTCCACGTAACGTTTGGATTCCTGGTGCACCAGACGCACCACGCTCTCTTCCATGCGGAACTCTTCCGATAGATCGCGGATGAAGGCGTCTTCACCCTCGAGCGCCGTGTCCTGGGCGGGCGGATCGTGAACCGTGCGTTCCGGGGCAGAGGTCTCCACGGCCACACTTTCCCGCAACAACGTCAAGCCGCTGTCGGCTGACGTCTGCATGGAAAAGGCGTAGCCGCAGGCCAGCCCCAAAAAACAGGCCCCGATCTCGGCTTTTCTATTCAATAACATCCTCATGATACTCATGACGATGCCTCCTTTCGAATGTGCGGCGAATCTGACCGCCTCTGCATACTGCACAGCCTTCTGCCAAGACTGCCCGAAGATGACCGCAGCAATGCCGCGAATCAGACCTTCAGGCCGCTTTGAGATGGAATTTCTCAGAGAAAGTGGCAGAGGTTGCCGGAGAATTCCGGATGACTGGCGAGGCTACAGGCTTACGAAGTTTCGCATAATTCAGTACTCCGCACGTGCTTCAACCTAGGATTATACGCGTTCCGGCTGACAAAGTTCAAAGAAAAATCAGTTGAAGAGCTCTTCCACCGAATTGCGGGAGACGGAGTGGTAACCGAATTTGGCGCTTTCGTAGATGCGGCGGGCGTCCTGCCGGCGGCCGCTCTCAACGAGGCCGCGATAAAGGGGCATGAGGAATTTGCGGCGGCCCTGACGCGACAGGAAGTCTTGCAAAACTGCGTCGCTTTCCCGGTAGTCGTGCTCGAGTGCCACGGCCAGCCATTGGCAGAGGATCTCCGAGTTGCCGGTGGAAGAAAAGCCGAAGGCGGCATCCAGCCCCCCCAGTTGTTGCTGGCTGAGTTCAGCGGGCAGGTTGCGCAGGAAATAGAGGGTGTGGTGGGTGGTCCAGCCCTCGGTCGACAGCTCGGCCGCGGGGGTTCCCGCCGCAAAGGCCTCGAGCTGCTCGTCCACCTGGCGCAGAGCGGCGGACTGAGGCTGTGGCGTGTTTTCGGGAAGTCCGGGCCCGTAGATCCACTCCTCGATGCGCATCTCTTTCGCCAAGGCGTCGTCCCCGGCGATGAGGTGCTGGCGCAGGTAGTCGACGAATTGGCCGGTATCGACGCTCTCAAAGGCGAAGTGCTCGAAGTAGCCGCGCAGAAAGGCGTCGAAGTGCTGGCGCCCCACGGTTTCCTCCAGCATCCGAAGAAAGAAGTGTCCCTTGTCGTAGGCCACCGCATTCATCCCCTCATCGGGATCGCGCCCCTCCAGATCAAGGTAGAGCCAGGTGTCGCGCGGATCGTCGAAGTCTCTGTCCAGCGACTCGCGCAGCGCTTCCAGCTCCAGTTGGGCCAGCATCTCCTCCACCTCGTCGCCGTAGACCTCTTCCATGATGCGGTGCTCGATGTAGGTGGTGAAACCCTCGTTGAGCCAAAAGTCGTTCCAGGTGGAATCGGTCACCAGGTTGCCCGACCAGGAATGGGCCAGTTCGTGGGCGATCAGGGCCACCAGGGAACGGTCGCCGGCCAACATGGTGGGCGTCAAGAAAGTCACGCGCGGATTCTCCATGCCTCCGAAGGGAAAACTGGGGGGAAGCACGATCATGTCGTAGCGTCCCCATCGATAAGGTCCGTAGAGCTTCTCGGCCGCCTCCACCATTTTCTCGGTATCGGCCAGTTCCCAGGCCGCCCTTTCCAGAACCGAAGGCTCGGCATAAACGCCGGTGCGGGGTCCCAGCGCCTGAAAACCCAGGTCCCCCGCAGCGATGGCCAGCAGATAAGAGGGAATGGGCTGGGGCATGTGGAAGGTGTAAAGACCGTCCTGGGAGACTTGGGTAGGATTCTCTGCGCTCATCACCGCCATCATCCCCGGCGGCACTTGAACTTTGGCCGAGTAGGTCATGCGCACCTTGGGACTGTCCTGGCAGGGCACCCAGGTGCGGGCCAGGATGGCCTGGGACTGGGACAGCAAAAAGGGCGCGGTGCGGTCGGCCGTCAGTTCCGGTTCCAGCCACATCAGCGCTTGCGCCTCGGGGCTGCTCCGGTAGTCGATGTGCACCACCTTGGTGGAGGGCTCGATATCGATCATCAGGGCGCTGCCCAGGTGAGGATCTTCCGTCCCCATCTGGTAAGAGGCCGGGTCTTCATCGTTGTCCAGCCGCACCTCGTGGATAGTCAGGCCCCGGCTGTCCAGGTAGAGCCTGTCGGCCTGCGACTTGTTCTCGACCCGCAGCGATGCGGTTCCTGCGATGATCTGCTCTTGGAAGTCGACCTTGATGTCCAGGTCGATGTGGCGGACGGCCACCTCGTCTGGACGGGCGTAGGAATGAACGTCTTGGCCCATGTTCTCGAACTCTGGTTGAGCCTCGTCGGGCGGCGAGGCGCAGCCGACGGCAGCAAGAAGCAAGCATGCGGTGCAGATCAAAGCCAATGTTGAGCGCATCGGTCCCCCCGGATTACGGTCGAAGGTGTCTTAAGGGCAAGTGGCGAAAGCCTGGGTGTCGGTAATAGGGTCGAAAGGCGTATTAAACGGATTTTCGGCGGTGAATACCGAATTGGACTGGGTGTCGGTGACCGTAATCGTGTACTCCACGTTGGTGGTGGCTGCATAGAAGACCCAAAAACGGTCGTTGATGTCACAGCCGTCCAGCACCTTGACGATCAGCTCCACGTTGTCGGGATTGAAGAAGAAGTACCCCGAGTCGTCTCTGAAAACGCCGTCGGCCGGCTGCGAGGGTCCGGTGGGCGTCTCCTGGAAATCCACGCTGACCCGAAAGCGGTCGCTCAAGCAGATCGACCGGGGACCCGGAATGCAGTTGGGCTTGACTTGCTCATGCTGGTTGCTGTCAAACTGAAAGCGGTTGCCGATCTGCACCACGTCGATAAAGAGCGTGTCGATCACCGTGTCGGCATTGACCATGGTCGATCCGGCATTGAAATAACAGACCCGCCAGGTTCCATCGAAGGAGCCCTGATTCGGAAAAATCTCGGCCAGCAATTGGGACTGATGAGACCCGTCGTAAGGCGAGCAGGCATTAGGCTGGACGACCTGCCCCTGCTGATCGCGCAGTTCATGACAAATATCCAATTGCAGGCCGCCCTGCCCAAAAAAGGCGCTGGCCAAGCCGGGGATGACAGAATCGCCGTCCTGGGTGTCGGGATCGAAGCTGACCGGGACCACGGCGCAGGAATCGACCGGGATGGATGACGGGGTGGAGTAGGAGAACAACTCGTCCAGCGGAGTCTGATTGGCGATCAGATACTGGGCCTGCATCTGCAGGTTGCCCGCGCAGCCCGGGTTCAAGATCTCGGCGCTGATGGCGCCCAGGAAACCTTGCGGCGACGAGACATTGAAACTGGCCGAGCCCTCGGCCGGAACCTCGATCTCAAGCAGGTTCGGTTGAGCCCCGCCCAGGTCGACGGGGTTCAAGGGCGGCTGACCAGCGCCTTCATGAGCGGTAATCGACACGCCGCAGGCGGTGGAGGCAGTGTTGAGAAGAACGATCTGGGTGGTAACAGCGTTGTTGTTGACCACTTGAGGGGCGGTCAGCGTGCCGAAGTTGGATTGGCCCATGAGAAAGGGTCCGCAGGCAATCAGGACGAGACCAATCCAAAAAAATAGCCAGAGTTTCAATGAAGGCATGACGTTATTCCTCGTAGTCAAAGAGAACCGTTTTTCCGTAACGATGAGATCTGGTGCAGCGCGTCAGAAGTTTTGAGCCATCCTGTTGCGTTATTCCACGCTTTCAGCGTCCGCACCTGGCTGTAAACCCGGGTGGCGAAGCCGTCTCGCTCGCGCTCGCCGGGGCTGACCCTGGGCTGGCGAATCTGTCCCTTTCAGAAGGGACAAGACAGGGAGGGCCCTGGCTCAGAATTTATGACCGGCAGCACTAGCATACGACCGCCCCCGGTTCACGGGCAAGCCCGATTCGCCATCCTGCACACCCGCATCCCGCCCGACAAGGCCATCGAGATCGAATGAACCATGGCTAAGGGCCTCTCCCGCCGCTTCTAAGGTTGCTGCGTTGACGCGGCGGGCTTCTATTGGCGGATGGGAGAGGCCTTGACCTTTCGCAAGCGTCTTAGCTGCACCTTACCGGGGGCGTAGCCGCGCGGTTTGCTGACGTCGGCGGCCCGCGCCATGTGGACGCCCGTCTGGCCGGCCCGGCGGGCCTTGGAGTAGCCGGCGGCCAGTCCGGCGGCGTAGTCGCGCGTCTCCCGGGGCAGCCGCTCCAGGTTGTCGGGGTTGCGCACCACCACGTGGGAACCGGAGTCGCCCGCCACGTGAAACCAGAAGTCGCCGGGCGAGGCCAGCTTGAGGCTGAGGATGTCGTTGTCACGCGCCGATTTGCCCACCAGGACCGTCATGCCGTCGGGCGAAATGAACTTGCGGGCCACCGAAGTGCCCTGCCAAATGCCCTCCTCCGCATCGCTGGGGCCGGGCGGTCCTTTGCGTCCCATGTGAGCTCCTTTTCACCTCTAGCCGCCGGCAAGCCGTCCAAAGCTGCGGACCAGGCGAAATCCGGCGTCCGCCAGCCGCTCTCGGGGATCGGCGGCTTTTCTGAGCGAACAGGAGATCTGCTCACGGTCCATGACGTAGCTGCCGCCCCGAAGCACCCGCTTTCCGGGGGCCTCGGGGTCGTCCAGCCGCTTCTCCAGAGGATAGGGACGATAGAGCGAAGCGGTCCACTCCCACACGCTTCCCAGGGTGGCGTGCAGACCGAATTCGTTGGCCTTGGTGTGCTCTACCGGCTGCACCCGTCCACGGCTGTTGCGGGCGTCCCAAAGGTACTCGTCGGCTTCCTCGGGATCGAAGAACCAGCGTCCGCTGCGGCCGGCCCGGCAAGCGTATTCCCACTCGATTTCGCTGGGCAGGCGCATGGGCTTTTTGGAGATGCGGGCGTACCAGCCGGCATAGCCCAGTGCGTCCCGGTAGCTCAATCCCACGGCAGGGTCGCGGTCGCCGTCGCTGTGGGGCAGGGGACGGTAGTCGGGATCGTAAGCCCGGTACTGCTCGTTGGTGATGGGCCACTTTGAAATATAGAAGGGGTCGACCTCGACCGTGAAGGACGGTTGGGTATCGTCCTCCTGGCCTCCCACTCGGGCCTCGCCTCCAGGCACCAGCCAGAGGATGGTGCGCGGGTAGCTGGTGTAGTACTCCGCCATAGCCTTGATTATAGCGATTGAGTACCATGGGGCCCGAAAGGAAGTCCTCGTGAACGACACTGTGAAAATCATCATCTCGGTCCTCATCGGCGTCGGCGTAGGTGCGGCTTGCCGCTGGTTCAAGCTGCCGGTGCCGGCCCCTCCCACCCTCATCGGAGCCATGCTGGTCACCTCCATCACGGTGGGTTACCTTATAACCGACCATCTCATGTCTTCGCCCCCGCCCGCGGCGGCCCAGGCCTTGTCTGAGGAGGCCGTCCGAAAACCGGCGGAGTGAGGCGTTGCGTCCGCGCCAGGCGGGCTTGCGACGGCATCGGAAAGCCGGAAGAAGGGAACTATGAGCCTTCTAGAACTTCTCTTGTTGCTTCTCATCGCAGGAATCTGCGGAGGAATCGGCCAGTCGCTGGGCGGCTATTCGCGCGGCGGATGCCTGGTCTCCATCGCGGTAGGCTTTATCGGGGCCCTCTTGGGCGCATACCTGTCCGACATGACGGGCTTGCCAGAGATCTTCGTCATAACGGTAGGCGGACGGGCTTTCCCCATCGTCTGGTCGATCATTGGAGGCGCTCTCTTCGTCGCCCTGCTCGGCCTTCTCAGCGGGAAACGCGGCCGCTGAGAAGAGGGCCCTCTCCATGTGCCGAGGGCTACAGCTTCCGACCCCCAGCCGGTACCGGCAGTTTCTCCTGAGCGTCAATTTATTGACGGTATGTATCAATTCTTTGACGCTAATGGGTGGAGATGGAAGCGGAAAGGCGGACAAACAGTGCCTCCCCCAGCAGGAACTTAGTGGCACGTTGGTTGCTTAAGCTAGACCCGTACAAGCAAAGCCACCACCGAGTTCCATCGGCATGGGGAGCAAGGGGGTGGAGGGAGCGTTTCTAGCGCGCTACGTTCCCATCTTTCGATCCCTGGCGTGTTTCAGGCATGGTCGCGCCGGGGATCTTTTTTTTACCCCGAACCCATCGAGCGCGTCCGCCGAACCGATCCCCCATCGTTTGGAGTCCTTCGTGAGAGTCGAATGGGAACGTCTTCCTTCCAGGCGGGGTCCGGAGACCTTGGTGCTCAAAAAGGACGGGCGGCAAGTCTATTTGCACAGCGCCTACGATCCCCAGCGGGAGGCGCGGCAGTGGGCCGGTCAGGTCGATGAGCCTTCGCCCTCCAACATCGTGGTGGTCTTCGGACTGGGACTGGGATACCACCTGAGGGCCTTGCTGGAGCGTCTCCCCGCCAGCCAGCGGGTGATCGTGGTCGAGCCGCAGCGCGAGATTGCCGAGTCCTTCCCGCTGGATCGTCTGCAAGCCGACTTTCCCGACCACCGTTCGGTGGTGGTGGTCAGCGATTGGTCTCAGTTCAAGGAGGTCTACACGTCCTTGGGCGGGGGGATGGACAATGTAGTCTTGCTCAAGCTGCCGGCGGCGGCACAGGTCTTTGCCCGAGAATTCCGCGAGTTCCTGGAAAAGCTGCGCAGCGAAGTGAAGATGCTGCGCACCAATCTGGCCACGGTCATCAACTTCGCGCCCGAGTGGCAGAGGAACTTCCTCGAGAACCTGCGCTTTTGCCCGCAAGTGGGCACGGTGTCTCCCATCTTCGGAGCCTGGAAGAATCGTCCCGCCATCCTGGCGGCTGCCGGACCCTCCCTCAACAAACAGATCCGTCTTCTGCGGCGGGCCAAGGGCAGGGCGCTGATCATCTCAGTCGGCTCGGCCACCCGATTGCTCGCTAAGGAGGGCATCGAACCCGACCTGGTGGCCTCCATCGACGCCGGACGCCCCAACTACGAGGGCATTTTCAAGGGTATGGATCTGCCCCGGACTCCCCTCGTCTTCGATCCCATCAACCACTACAAGATCTTGCAGCACTATCGCGGCCCCAAGGTCATGATGAGCGTCCACCGCAGCAACCGCTGGCTGGACCGCTACTTCCGCCAGGAGGTGGGACAGATCAAGATCGGCGGTTCCATCGCCTGCACCGTATTCGACCTGCTGCGTCAAGCTGGTGCCGATCCCATCATCATGATCGGGCAGGACCTGGCCTTTACCGATGAACAACTTCACGCCGACGGCTCGCTTGAAACTATCGACGTGGTCGGGAGCAAAGCCGAGGAGCTGGAAGAGCAAGGCGGCAAGAAGGGATACAAGAAAACCGATCAGATACTGGTGTGGGTCAAGGGCAACGACGGCAAGCCCATTATCAGCAACGTGCAGATGGAAACCTACATTCATTGGTTCGAAGAGGAACTGAGAGTGCACAAGGGCGAGCTGCGCGTCATCAACGCCACCGAGGGCGGAGCCCGCATCCAGGGCGCCGAAGTCATGACTTTTTCCCAGGCCCTGGACCAGTTCATCGGCCAGGACCTGAGCGAGGAGCTCCGTCAACTACGCCGAGGGTTGCTGGCTGATCCGGGATTTGACCGCCGGGGCTTGCAGCGCCAGGTCCGCCGCACGCGCCGCCAAGTCGAGAGGGGCTTGCCTCACGCTCGCAGGGCCCTGAAACTGAGCGAGGAATTGCTGCAACACTTCTCCCGGGGGACCCCCTGTCCCGTCGGCAAGATCGTGTCCAAACTGGAGAGTCTCGACAAGAAGCTGAAAGCCGCCAGGAAGGATGCCTTCCTGATCAGCTACGCTTTGAGTCCTCTCACCCTGCTCAGGCGCTTTGCCCCCAAAGACGGGAGCGAGGTTGAAACTTGCCGTCAATCGATGAGGGTCTACCGAAGCATCGCGCAGGCCTTCGAAACCACCCTGCCCTTGCTGCGCCGGCTGGAGGAGTCACTCTCCCATGCCGCCCAGCAGGAGGCGTTGGGTGCTTAGCGGTCCTCGAAAGCCTTTTCCAGCCGCTGCCAGTCATCGGGCGTGTCCACATCGATGCCCACCTCGGGGGGCAGCACCACGGCTTGAACCGGCTTGAGGTCGAGGAACTTCTCCTTGCCTTGCAAACCGTCCATGCGGAAGGCGTAAAAGCATCCCGCGTCCTGATAGGCCGGCGGCATCTGCCAGGTGGGTTGGGGAAAGCGCTCGGGGAAGAGCGGGCGCAACTCCTCCTGGGGATCTCCCACCAGGGCGCGAAAGGGTGAAGCCTGCATGGAGGTGACGGAAATAATCAATCCACCCGGATTCTTCTCATGCGCTATCAGGGCTTCGCGGTAGAATTCAGGAGGTACCAATGCCGCCGTGGCCAGCACGAAGAGCACGCTGGAATCGTTAAAGCAGCGGGCAAACCGCGGCACGTCCCGGCGGGCCAGTTCCACGAAGGGCGTCAGATCATCGGCCAGCTCGGCGCGCCGGGGCTGCAGGGTGACGGCGTCCGGATGGCTGCCGGCCAAGTGGAGGATCTCAGGGTCCTCGCTGGACACCCCGATGCCGCTCAGCCCTTCGACCTGGGCCAAGGCGTCGAGGACGCGCAGCAGCAGAGGCCGTCCGGCCAGAGGACGGATGTTCTTGCGGGGCAGCCTCTTGGAGCCTCCTCGGGCCGGGACGTAGGCGAACATGCCACGATTATAGCCGTCCGGCCCGTGCCGGCCAGCAGCCAACGTGCGGGCGGGCGGGAAATTGAGTCCGGGTCCTATGAAGATCAAGATCGAAGACCGCAGCATCGGGGACGGCGAACCCTGCTTCATTATCGCCGAGGCGGGCAGCAACCACGACGGCGACATTGAACAGGCCAGGCGTCTCATCGGTGCGGCCGCCGAGGCGGGAGCGGACGCCGTCAAGTTCCAGCTCTTCAAGGCCGACAAGATCGCCGCCAAGAGCAAGGACGTCATGGTGACCGAGGAGAAGTTCACCCGGCGTCCCGTGACGCTCAACGAATTCTACAAGTCTCTCGAATTTCAACTGGAGTGGCTGGCGCCCCTCAAGGAAGAGGCCGAGAGACAGGGACTGATCTTCATGATGACGCCCTTTGACGAGGAATCAGCCGACCGCTTGGAGGACTTCGGAATCACCTCCTTCAAGGTGGCCTCGTTCGAGCTGACCCACTTGCCTCTGCTGCGCCATCTGGCGGGCAAGCGCCTGCCCGTGCTGCTCTCCACCGGAATGGCCTCGATGGAGGAGATCGCAGAAGCCGTGGACGTCTTTGAGGCCGAGGGCAACCGCCACATCGCCCTGCTTCATTGCGGCATCGACTACCCGCTGGACTTCGAGGACGTCCATTTGCGCTCCATGTCGTCGATGATGAAGCGCTGGGACTACCCGGTCGGCTACTCCGACCACACCCTGGGCTGGAGCGTCCCCGTGGCGGCGGTGGCCCTGGGGGCCAAGGTCTACGAGAAGCACTTCACCGTCGACAAGGCGCTGGCCGGCCCCGATCACCGCTTCGCCTTAGAGCCGCAGGAACTGAAGAGCATGGTGCGGGCCATGCGAGAAGCCGAAGCCTCTCTGGGATCGGCCCGCAAGAGAGTGCGCGATTTCGAGATGACTCACTACCGGCGGGGACGGCGCAGCCTCTACGCGGCGCGTCCCGTTCGCAAGGGCGAAGTGCTGACTCGCGATATGATCGAAGTGCTGCGTCCGGGAACGGGACTCGCCCCCCGCCACCTGGAGCAGATCGTGGGATGCCGCGCCGCTGTCGATTTAGAAGAACACCAGGCCTTGTCCTGGGATTCGGTGGAAGCATGAAAGTCCTCTTGCTGACCAAAGCCGGACGGCGGGTCGGATTCGGCCACCTGCAGCGCTGCCGGCGCATCGCCCGCCGGCTCGATCACGTGGGCGATCAAGTGACCTTCTCGGTCCTTTGCCCCGCCGGCGACGCCTCCATGCTCGATCCCCTCCTCAAAGAGGGACTCCAGATCAGGCGCTTCCAACCGGACAGCCCCCTGGAGGAGGCCGCCGATGGCAACTGGGACCTGTTGCTGGCCGACCTGGGTGACGAAGACCTCAGCTCGCTGACCGCACCGGGACGCCGGGTGGTGGCGTTGGATTGTTATCGGGAGGGCGCGGACGCCTACGTCAATATCCTGCCCGACCCGCACTTCGACCCCGGGGCTCCCGTCTACAGCGGCTATCAATACTGGCTGCTGGAGCCCTCCCGCCATCATAAGACCCGGATCGCCGAAAGGCTGGAGCGCATCCTGGTCAGTTGCGGATTCACCGATCCGGGCAACGTGGCCTCCCAGGCGGTTCAACATCTGCGCGACTTCTACGCCACCCGTGAAGAGCCCCAGGTACGCTGCGTGGTGACCTCGGAGTACGACCCGGCCAATCTGCGCCGCATACGCGACTGGGAGCGGGTGGAGCTGCTCTACAACCTGCCCTCGCTGGAAGCACAGATGCTTGACGCCGACCTGCTCATCACGGTGGGAGGCAACACCATGATCGAAGGACTGGCACTCG
Source organism: Acidobacteriota bacterium (assembly GCA_035471785.1). Classification (NCBI taxonomy): domain Bacteria; kingdom Pseudomonadati; phylum Acidobacteriota; species Acidobacteriota bacterium. The sequence continues at coordinate 87,115 of DATIPQ010000038.1, read as the reverse complement.
CCCTTCCCACGGTGGTGGTCCCGGCGGGCGTGCGCAACGCCCTCCTGGCCGACCAGTTGGAGGACGCCGGTTTCCTGCATCGCGCCCGCGACGATTGGACGGCCCTGCTGGGACGCCTGCAGCAGGTGGAGGCGCGCATGGCCCTTCACCACCGTTGCCTGGAATTCGACGTATTCGGCATCGGACGCGTCATCGACATCCTTCATGGATCGGCGCCCTTGCCGCGGGAGCAATCGGCATGAATTCGCCCTCTCCCTCAGACCGCTCGCTGCTCATCGTAGGCGGTTCCTACGAGCAGGTTCCCCTCATCGAGAAAGCGGCCCGGAGAGGATGGCGCACGGTGGTGATGGACTTTGACCGCCAGGCTCCCGGACTGGCGATTGCCGACGTCCCGGCCCTTGAAAGCACCCGCGACGTGGAGGCCGCCGTCCAGTTGGCACGCCGCCACAAGGTGCGGGCCATACTCACCAGCGCCTCCGAGTCGGCCGTGGTCACGGTGGCCGAGGCGGCCCGGCGCCTTGGATTGCCGGCACTGCCTCCCTCGGTGGCCCGACAGTGCACCGACAAGTCGCTTATGAAGCAGTGCTTCCTCAAGGCCGGTCTGCCTTGTGCCGACTTCCGCGTGGTCATGGAGACATCTGAAGCCCGCAGGGCAGCCCATGAAATCGGCTTTCCCTGCATCGTCAAGCCTTGCGACGGGGCCGGAAGCCGGGGAGTCCTGCGCATCGACTCGCCCCAGGAGGTGGAGCCGGCCTTCGCCTCCTCGCTGCAAGTCTCGCGGCTGGGGCGCTGTCTGGTGGAAAGCTATCTGCAAGGCATCGAGGTCAGTGCCGACCTCTTCCTCAGCGGCGGACGCGTGGAGGTTCTGGGCATCGCCGACAAAGAAAAGGAGGAAGGCGGGAGCGGGCGCGCCAACGTGGCCATGAACATCGTCTATCCGCCCCGCTTCCCGCCCCATGAAACGGCGCAGGCCGCCGACCTGGTGGGAAGAGCGGCCCGGGCCGCAGGCATCCGGGACGGACCCGCCCATGTGGAACTCATGCGCACGGCCCCGGGCCGTTTCTCCGTGCTTGAAATCGGGGCCCGCGGCGGCGGCTTCCATACCTTCTCCAAAGTGATGCCGGCCATCAGCGGAGTCGATACGCTGGAGGCGCTGCTGCAATTGGCTCTGGGCCGCCCCCCGCAAATCGCCGTGAAGCGCCGCCGGGCCGCCGTCCTGCGCTTTTTGGGGTCCTCGGGACGCAGCGGACGCATCACCCGCTTGACGGGACTGGAGCAGGTGCGAAGTTTGCCCGGCGTCCTGGAAGCCGGGTTCCTCAAAAAGGAAGGCGACCTGGTCCAGCCGGTGAGCAAGGACGGCGACCGCATTGCCTACTGGATCGTGGTGGGAGACGATCGCGATGAGGTGCTCTCCCTCTCCGGGCGCGCCAAAAGTCTGCTTTCCGTCGACATCGACGAAGCAGGGAAGGATCAGGTGGCATGAAGGCCCTCGACTTTCACACCCATCTCGCCGAGAGCGGAATCTGGCACTATAAGGACCTGCCCGCCGACCCCTCCAGCTTGATCGCCGACCTGGATGCCGCCGACGTCGAATTGGCCGTGCTGCTGCCCATCGCCGGGCGCGACTGCGAGGAATGGGCCCTGCGCACGGCTCAGCTCTCGGGCGGACGCATCCTCAGCTTCCTGCCCGTCGATCCGCTGGGGGAAACGCCCCAGGAACGTCTCCACAGGATCCGCGGCGCCGACGCCCGCGGACTCAAGCTGCATCCTCGCTTGCAGGAATTGCGCTTGAGCGATCCCCGCGTGGTGAGCTTCTTCCAGCAACTGGAGCAGGAATTCAGGGGCGTTTTGCTCATCGACTGTTTTTTCACCGATGACGAGCCTGCACGGCACATCCAAGACGTGGCGTCCTTCGTGGAGGCCGTCTCCGGCATGACGCTGGTTCTGGCTCACTGCGGCGCTTTCGCCTTTCGACAGATACTGCCGCTGGCTGAAAGATTCAAGCATGTACGGGTAGATACGTCCTTCACTCTTAACCTTTTTCGCAAGCACGGCAAAAAGGACCTGATCGACGAACTGGGCCGTCGCCTGGCCGATCTTCCGGCCGAAAAGGTGCTTTTCGGTTCCGACTTCCCCGAGTATTCGGTAGCCGAAAGCCGCCGATTGCTGGAGGAAGTCATGGAGGGAGCTGGATTCAGCCGCGAGGAGCGCTGGAGAGTGCTCGGCGACAACGCCCGGCGCTTGCTGTGGGAGAGTCCCGATGCTTGAGCCCGATGACCGGCGCCGCCTGATCGAACTCTACGAAGAGCGCCTCAAAGAGAAGGGCGTCACAGTGGAGACGGTGGGATGGCGCTCGCGCCGCCAGCAGCAGGTGCGCTTCCAGGTCCTGCTCGAGATCGGCTCGATGGAGCAGCGGGAAATCCTCGACGTGGGCTGCGGCTTGGGCGATCTGGTCCCGCTGGCGGGAGTGCACGGGGCTGCGGGCTATACCGGAATCGACTTGGCCGGCGCACTTATCCAAGAGGCCCGCACCCTGCACTCCCAGTCCTCCCGTCCGGCGCGCATCGATTTTCGCCAAGCCGACCTGGGCCAGGACCTGCCCGGTCACGATTGGGTGCTGGCTTCGGGCATCTTCGCTTTTCCGGTGCGCGACCCGGGGCGCTATTTGCGCCGCACCGTCAAACGCATGTTCGACTTGGCCCGTCGGGGAGTGGCCTTCAATTGCGTCAGCTCCCACGTCGATTACCAGGACGATTCTCTCGTCTACCACGATCCAGCCGAAGTGATGGCCCTGGCCAAGGGCCTTTCCCGGAGGGTCAGCTTGCGCCACGACTACATGCCCTTCGAGTTCACCGTCTATATCTACAAAGAAGATCAGGCCGACGACGAGAACGTCTTCCGTTCCTTCAGGCCGCGTTCTCAGCAGAGATAGGATTGGAGGCCGACATGTCTCGAGATTCCATCCGTCAGCGCATCATCCGCAAGATCAAAACCAACCGCATCTCAACCACCGAGGTGGCCGACTGCCTGGGCAAGAGCGGAGACATCTCCGGCCTGCAGCCCCTCAGCCGGGGGCACTTCGAGGTGGGCGAGGTCTATCTGGCCTACTGCTACAACGAGAGCAACTGGGAGCTGCACCAGCAGTTGGAGGGCGCAAAGCCTGGCCAGGTCATCGTCGTCGAGACTCACAACTGCGGCACCCGGGCCGCCTTCGGCGACCTGGTTTCCAAATTCGGAGTCCTCTATCAGGAGGCGTCCGCCATGGTGGTCAACGGCTACCTCCGCGACGCCCACAACCTGCGAAAGCACCGTTATCCGGTGTGGTGCCGGGGCGTGACACCCATCGGCTGCTTCAATCGCCAGAACCGCCGCCCGCTTGAAGCTTCGGTTCTGCAGGACTGGAAGAGACGCTACCAGGGCGGCATCGCCGTTTGCGACGACGGAGGCGTGGTGGTGATTCCCCCTCAGGAAGTCAACGAAGACTTCTTGCAGAAACTCGATTTCATCGAATTGCAGGAGGATATCTGGTACTACTGCCTGGACGTCAAGAAGTGGTCGACCTACCGCACCGTCTGCCTCAAGGACTACCTCGACACCGACCTGCTTCCGGAAGAGCTTCGAGAGCGTTTTTCGGCTTTTCAGAAGGAGTTGGGCGACTAGACCCTTCCCTCAAGGCTATGGAGGCCGGCAAGGGGGAATGCTAAATCGGCGAGTATCCGGCGCTTGCCTCTTCGACTTGTCCGGAACTCGTCAAGTGGCCGCCTTGGGCCGCAGAGGGCTCGCGCAGCAGTTCCCTCAGGCCTTCGGCGTCGAGCCACCGGCTGTTGCTGTCCGAGGAGTATTTGAAGCCCTCGGGCAGCGGCTTGCCGCCGCCTTCGGCCAGACGCTCATAGGAGGCTTGATTGACGGTAAACACCAGTTCGGGCGCGATGGCGTAGTAGCTCTCGAATTCCAACGAATGACGGGCGTCGTCCTCTCCGATCATCAGTTCGTGCAGCTTCTCGCCGGGACGGATTCCGGTGAAGTGGATGGCCAGGTCGGGGGCGATGGCCCGGGCCAGGTCGACGATCTTCATAGAAGGGATCTTGGGCACGAAGATTTCGCCCCCCAGCATGCGGTCAAAGGTCTGGATGACAAAATCGGCAGCCTGATCGAGGGTGATCCAAAAGCGCGTCATGCGCCGGTCGGTAACGGTCAGCGAGCGAGCTCCTTCGGCTACTATCTGTTGCCAGCGCGGCACGATGCTGCCCCGCGAGCCCAACACATTTCCGTAACGTACTACGGAAAAGCGGGGAATGCCGCTCGACCCCACGTAGGCGTTGCCGGAGACGAACAGCTTGTCAGAACAGAGCTTGGTGGCGCCGTAGAGGTTGACCGGATTTGCGGCCTTGTCGGTGGAAAGGGCCACCACCTTGCGGACTCCCCGGTCGATGGCGGCGTCGATGACGTTGATGGCTCCGTGGATGTTGGTCTTAATAGCTTCGGTGGGATTGTATTCCGAGGCCGGGACTTGTTTCATGGCGGCGGCATGCACCACCAGGTCGACTTGGCGGAAAGCTCGCTTCAGGCGGTCGCTGTCCCGAACGTCTCCCAGAAAATAGCGGATGCTCGAATGGTCGAAGAGGGGGTCGCTGCGCCGCATTTCCCACTGTTTCCACTCGTCGCGGCTGAAAACGATGAGCTTGCGGGGACGATGCCCCTCGCTAAAGACTTTGCGGATGAAGTGGCGGGCGAAGCTCCCCGTTCCTCCGGTTACCAGTATCGTGCGGTTCTGCAAGGGCGAATTCATGTCTAACGATGTCCTTTCCAAGGAATTCATGTCTACCGATGTCCTTTCCAAGAATGAGAAGTTCGCATCATCCGCTCAGCTCCAGGCGGGAGCCGGATGGGGGACGCGGGGAGGAGGATTGGAACTGGCGCAGGTAGCGGGCGCCCGACTGGAGTTGACGCTGAGCGGCCTGCAGCCCTTCACGGCGCTTGCGGTAAGACTCGGCGTTGCCTTGCGCCAAGTCGAGGATTTGACGGCGCAGGCCGCGCAGTTGTCGGCGGGTCTTGTCGGGCAGGTTGAGAGAGGGAGGGGAAGAGGCGTGACCACACACCCGCCGGGTGTAGTCTTCGATCAAGGGAAGCAGCGAAGCCAGCTTCTGGGCGTCTCCCTGGCCCAGGGCCTCCTGCTGGCTCTTGAGCAGGTTGCAGAGTCTGCGAAAGTCCTCCAGGATTCGATCTCGGTCTTGCATCGAGGCGTTATCCTTTTTTCGGTATTTGCACGTAAACCGGGCCAACCCCCGCCGGAGGCTCAGGCACTCATTTCAAGCCTCTGGGGAGCCGCCTCGCCATCCTCTTGCCGCTGTCGCGAGGAAGGCGGCGACCCGCTTTGTTCGGGTTCGGCTCCCTGGCCCGGGCTGACTTCTCCGCCTTGCCCGTTCTTGAGGTTTTCCCGCGCCCCTTCCCAACCGCTGATCAGGGTCTTGAGCAGGCGCACCACTTCCAGCAGCCCCTCCACCTCTTGCCGGGCGTTGGCCTCCACCAATCGGCTCAGCATATAGGAGTAGAGCCGGTCGAGCTGTTTGGCGATGTCCCCGCCCTTCTCGAAATCAAGGGTGACCTTGAGCTCCAGGATCATGTCCTGTGCCTTGTTGAGGTCTGCCACCCGCTGCTCAATCCGGCCTTCCTTCATGTGCTTGGCGGCGCTTTGCAGGCGCTGAACCGCTCCCCGGTAAAGGATCAGCATCAACTCGAAGGGGTCCGCGGTTGTTATCTGCATGCGCTGGTAGTGACTTTGGACCTGACTTTGAGGCGAGTATGAGTTGGAATGTTGCATGAGACTGTGCGGCCTTTCCGTCCTTGGGGTATTTTTTGCGTTCCGGCTCCGGCGCTGCCGGCCGGGGACCCGTTCGTCCTTGAACGGGTCTGTGCTAAAAGAGGCTGCTCGTGCCTCCCAGCGTTTGCTGCAACTGAGCAAGCTGCCTAAGTGCCTGATCGGCACGAACGAACTCCAACGTTAGGATTTCCCGCCTTTGTACCAGCCGTTCCTCAAAATCGAGAACGCTGTCTTCCAGGCGCCTCTTCTGGCCGTCAAGCTGCTCCAGGGCACCGGAGATCGGTCCCGAGAATTCGTCGGTGAACTCGGTCAGGCCTCGTTCCAGCAGCTCGGCAAACCCCAGGTTGATTGAGATCTGGCCCAGGTTGCCTGTCGACGACCCGAAGACGCGCACGGTGAGGTTTTTGATCGCGGGATCGGTGCCTTCCAGGGTATTTCCAGTTCCGCTGACGTTGAAGACCTGCCCGCTGTCGACGTTGGTAAAGGTGCCCAGTGCGTCCAGCCCGGTGTCGGAAAGCCCAGCCGTTCCGATTCCGGTGCTGTTGCCTCCGTCGCGGTCGGAAACAGCCGTCACTTCGACGGCCGATCCCTTGGCGTTGCTGGTGATGACCAGCTCAGATCCGTTGGAGGATGCCGTCAGTCCGATTTCATCGGCGTCGAACTGGGCGTTGAGCTTGTTGACGATGTCGGCGAGCGAATCGCCGGCCAGCAGGTTGACGACCGACTGCCGGCTGCCCAGGGTGAAGGTCAAGGTTTCGTCTGCGTCCAAGGCCGCCGACACGGTGCTGGAGATGAGAGCCGACTCGGCCGCTTGGGTCAGGTTGACCTCATAGGTGCCGGCTTCAGCCGATCCCACATTGGTCACCGAAAGGCTGGCGCTCGAGCTCTCGCCGACGGCCAGGAAGAGCTTGGCGAAATCTTCGAAATGATCTTCCAGCGCTTCGTCCAGGTCGCTGGAGTTGATTTGCAGAGAGCCGTCGTTCTGCAGGTCGATGCCGGCAGAGCCCAAAGTCGAGAAGGCGCCCGCGTTGGCCGCCGCCCCCCGGACGATGCTTGAAAGCTGCGACTGGATCTCGCGCACCACGCTGTCGCCGGCCAGGGGTCCGCCCCGGCCGCTCTCTCCCACCACCGTGAACTGGCTGTTGATGAAGCTGACCGCGCCGTTGTAGGCGTCCACGAAGCTCTGGACGGCCTCGCGGACTTCGCTGGTGTTGTTTTCCACCGTCAGCGTGACGCTGCCGCTGCTCACTCCGCGCAGGTTGAGGGTAACGCCCTCGATCACGTCGGAGACGGAGTTGCTGCCGCCGGTGACGGTGAGGCCGTTGACGGTCAGTTCGGCGTCCAGCTCGCTGACGTCGGCGATGTTGTGGGTGCGCGAAAAGGTGAAGGGACTGGAGTCGGCCAGCGTGAGGGAATTGTTGCTGATGGAGATGGCGTTTTCAGAGCCGGAAGCGTCGCTGGTGATGGTGAGCCTGAAACCGCTGCCGTCGTTGACGATGTTGGCCCGCGCCTCGCTGCCCGAGTTGTTGATGGCGTTACGCAGGCCTTCCAGGGTGTTGCTGCTGCTGTCGATGGTAATGGTGGTGGTGGTCTCTCCCACCGTCAGGTCGAAACTGCCGGTTCCGATCGATTCGTCGGAAGCGGCGAAGGTGGCATCGCCCACGAAGTTGTCGATCACGGCCAGGCGCTGAACGCTGATGTTGTAGGTGCCGGGGCTGGCGGCGCTGCTGGCTGTGGCCGTGAGCAGGCTCTCATCGGAGGAAGCGGCGCTGCGGGCCGCGAACCTCTCGGGAGAGTTGAGGGCGCTGATGCTGTCGGCCAGTGCGGCCAGGCGGCTGCGCAGTGTCTTGTAGGCTTCCGCTTTTTGATCGAGCCGGATTTGCTGGTCTTCCAGCCGGCGCAGGGGCAACGCCTCGATGAAAAGCAACTGGTCGACGATGGTCTGAACGTCGAGGCCGCCGCCGGGAATTTGAAAACCGCCCATGCAAACCTCCTAGGCCGATCTGTCGAGCAGATTTCCAGTCGCCTGACGCAGGGTTTGGCCCAGCGTGAGCAGGCGCTCAGGAGGAATCTCCTTGACCACTTCGCCGGTGTCTTGGTCCACGACTTGAATGTAGAAGCGCTCGGTCTCGCGATTCAACCGGAAGCGCACGGCCCGCCGGGTGGGCGGGGCGATGTCCGCTGCCCGAGAGGTCGCGGCTTGCTCCTGGCGGGCTTGCTGGCGTGCACGCCGGGCCTCCAAACGCTCCTGCTGTTGTTGAGACTGCTCCCCTTGCAGGCCCTCGCTCCGCTTGGCGAGGCGGGGCCTTGAGGGCCGTTGCACAGCTCGAGAGACAGCTTCCTCGGCACTGACGTTGGGGCTCGTGCCGACGTTGGATTGTATGCTGTCCATAATCTCCGTCCTTTTCGGCTTGTTGCCGAGGGGTCGGGCCGCTATTTTTCGCCGTCAAGAAATTTTGCTATTTCTTGAGCATGCGCCTAAACGGGCTCAGGCCCCGCCGGAGCGGGGCCTTGAGAAATCACGACTTGAAGGCTCCCGCTTAGAAGAGCGACAAGACGGACTGCTGACTCTGATTGGCCTGAGCCAAGGACGCGATACCCGACTGGGTCAAGATCTGGAACTTGGTCAGGTTGGTGATTTCCTCCGCCAGGTTGGCGTCGCGGATCTGCGACTCGGCTGCCGTCAGGTTCTGGATCTGGGATGAGATCACGCTGAGGGCGTTGTCCAGACGGTTGAGCTGCGAGCCGAAGTTGCCGCGCTTCTCGGCTACCAGGTCGATGGCCGACTCGATGTCTTCCAGCAGAGCCTGGGCGTCCCCGCCCGAGCCGATGGAAACGGTCACGGCGCCGCCGGTGGCCACCGAAACCTGAGCGCCGGTGCCGGTAAAGCCCAGTCCGCTGACGCTCAGTCCCGAAGTCGAGAAAGAGATGGTGGCGTTGTTGCCGGTAGCGTTCTGGGTGTCGCCCACGAAGATCTCGCGGGTGGTGTCGACGAAAATCTGAATCCCGTTGAATTCAGTTCCGCCCCCGATACGGTCGATTTCGGAGAAGAGCTGCTCCAACTCGTTTTCGATGGCGTCGTACTGCCCCGAATTGGTGTCCGAAGCGGCTTGAGCGGCCAGCGAAGCGGCACGCGTCAGGATGTTCTGGACGCTGGAGAGCGCGCTGTCACCGGTCTGCAAGAAGCCTTGAGCGTCGTTGGCGTTGCGCACGGCCTGTTGAAGGGTGCGGATTTGCCCCCTCAAGCCGTCAGCGATGGCCAGTCCGGCCGGGTCCTCGGCAGATCGGAAAAGACGCTTTCCCGACGACAGCTTGGCCAGCGTGTTTTGCAGACCCACGCCGCTAGCGGTCGATTCCTGCAGAGCGATGAGACTCGAGGTGTTGTTGAGAACACTAAAGAAACCCATTTTTTTTCCTCCGTGAATTGGTTGGTCGGCGTCCTTGCCGAGTACTATTTCCGCTTAACCTATCGGCAGAGGGGGCGGGGAACTATAGGGGGCGGAGACCAAAAAAAGGGCGCTTAGACTTTTTCCCGGTATTCGGCGCCGATTTCCATCCAGTCCTCGACGGGAACCTCGAGGAAGTGCTTGACCACGTCGGGATCGAACTGCTTGCCCGCGTTGGCTGAAATCTCGCGCGATGCGTATTCGACCGACAGGGCGTCACGGTAGGGACGGTTGGAAGTCATGGCGTCGAAGGCGTCCAGGATCGAGAACATGCGGGCTTCCAGGGGCACTTGATCGCCCTTCAGTCCGCGCGGATAGCCCTTGCCGTCCCAGCGTTCATGATGGGAGAGCACCATATCGGCGACCCGGTCCAGGAAGCGCACGCCCTTGAGAATCTGGTAGCCGATGGTGGTGTGCTCCTTCATGCGCTCCCATTCCTCGGGCGTCAGGCGTCCCGGCTTGAGCAGAATGGAGTCCGGGATGCCCACCTTGCCGATGTCGTGCAGCAAGGCCCCCCGGCCCAGCGCCACCCGCTCTTCGGACGGGAAATCCATGGCATCGGCCAGGCGCAGGGTGTAGGCGCGCACCCGCTGGGAGTGCCTCTGGGTTTCATGCCCGCGGGCGTCAAGCACCTTCATGAGCACGTCCAGGGTCATTTCGCGATGGTCTTTGAGATCGTAGATGGCGTCTTTGAGCTGAGTGCTCTTTTCGTCCACCAGCTTTTCCAGCCTGAGCGAAGACTCGCGCTGCTGCAGGACTTGGCGCCGCTTGTCCAGGGCGCTGCTGACGGCCCCCGCCACCTTGTCCAGGTTGAAGGGCTTGGTGATGTAGTCGTAGGCCCCAACCTTCATGGTCCCCACGGCCGTTTCCATGTCGGCAACCGCCGTGATCATGATGGCGGCGGTATCGGGATGTTGGTCGACCAGGTTGTCGAGCAGTTGCAGGCCGTTCAATTCGGGCATGCGGATGTCGGCAATGACCAGCGAGGCCGGTTGCCGGTCCAGCTTCTCAAGCGCTTCACGTCCGCTGCGGGCGGTTTCACAGACGTATCCGGCGCCGCGCAGGTAGCTGGAGAGCAGATCGCGCACCAGGGGTTCGTCGTCCACCACCAGGATCCGTTCCGCCGGGTCCATCCCCGGCAACTGGCTTTCCCCAAGCGTCATGATGCCCATCGATCGTTCACCTTCCGTTGGCCGCGGGGCCGTCCCTTGGCTCTTTTCCACCGATTTCTGCAAAAGAGCCTCCTATTGCGCTGCCTCGAAGCTGCGCGCTTCTCCCGCGCCCAGCACCTCGTATTCTCCGGGCTCAGTGCCCTCGATGAAAAGAAACTCCACCCGCCGGTTCCTTTCCCGGTTGACGGGGCTGTCGTTGGCCGCCACCGGCCGCGTGTCGGCGAAACCCACCGCCACCAGACGGTTGCGCTCCACTCCTTTGTCGATCAGGTACTTGACCACCTGGCTGGCCCGTGAGGCCGACAATTCCCAGTTGTCGTAAAAACGTCGGGTAGCGATGGGGCGGTTGTCGGTGTGGCCGAACACCTGCAACTGAAGGTCGCGCTCTTTCTTCATGAAATCGGCGATGACGTCCAGGGTGGCGTAGAAGGGCGTCTGGATGGTCGACTCCCCGGATTGGAAGAGCAGCCGGCCGGGGAAGCTGATCGTTACGCGGGCATCGCCTTCTCCCTCGTCGTCTCCGGTTTTTCCTCCTGCGAAAGCTCCGGGGAGAATGGAGCGCAGCTTGTCGAGCAGTCCGTCTCCGGAAGCGTTGCCTTCCATGGGAACGGGCATTTTCTCAGGTCCGTCAGGAGGATTGACCATCACTTCGATGGTCTGCACGCCGAAAGCGGTCTTAAGCGATCCCATGATCTGGGCAAAGGCCACTTTGTCGATCTCGGAGAAGGAAAGCAGAAGGACGAAGAAGGTCAACAACAGCGACATCATGTCGCCGAAGGTGACCACCCAGGCGGGCGCCCCTTGTTCCTGCTCTTCTTCATCGAAAGCGTCCTGCCAGTTCATCAGGCGGCCTCGGCTTGCTTGGGCGCCTGCTCAGGCGGAGGCTCCGGCGAGGCGGAAGGCTTTCTGAGAAAGGCGCGCATGACGGTTTCCATGATGCGCGGGTTGTCTCCTTTTTGAATGGAAAGCAGCCCGACCAGCATCAACTGACGGTTGAGCGTTTCTTCCTTGCTGCGGATCTCCAGTTTCTTGGCCAGCGGCAGCGCCAGTACATTGGCGATCAAGGCGCCGTAAAGGGTGGTCAGAATGGCCACCGCCATGGCCGGACCCAAGGAAGAGACGTCCTCCATGTTGGCCAGCATGATCACCAGTCCGATGAGCGTTCCGATCATTCCGAACGCAGGAGCCGACTCCCCCATGGCTTTGAGGATGTCCCGCCCGTCGCGGTGGCGGCTCTGCAGATAGCGGATATCGGTACGCAGGATGTCCTCGATGGCCTCGGTATCGTTTCCGTCCACCACCAGCAGGATCCCCTGCTGCAAGAACTCGTCGTCGGTCTTTTCTTCTTCCAGAGCCAGGACGCCTTCTTTGCGGGCGATGCGGGCGATGCGGATGAGTTCCTCGATGATTTCGTCGGGCGCGGCGAGGCGGTGCGTGAAGGCGTTCTTGACCACGTTCATCATCTTGAGGACACGCGGCATGGGGAACCGCACCAGGGTGGTGGCCACCGTTCCGCCCACCACGATGAGCATGCCCTGAACATTGATGAACAGCTTGGGATCGCCGCCCAGCATAATGGCCGTCGTCACCAGGACGATCCCCAGGATGATTCCGATGATTGTTCCAAGATCCATGAAGCCCTCACAGGTTGAAACCCGTTCACTCCGCTCTTCGGCCTGGCAGGGGTCCGGCTTTAGAGGTAATTCCCCGCCCACGCAAGCCTCCCGCCGAGAAATTCCCTCTGTTCACAGGGGGGTATGATTTAATGGCCAAGCGCCTTCTTTTCAACGCTTGAGGGCGCTCCGAGAAGTGGTGAACACCATGTACAAGCTACGTTTGGCGGCGTCGGCGGCCTGGGGGCGAGCGCTGGCCGCCTTGCGATCCCGGCAGTGGGAGATCCTGGCCCCTTCTTCAGAGGAGGCGGGGGAGGAGGAACACCTGCTGTTGCTGGAGGCATCCGAGCAGTTTCCGACCTGGCCGGGACTGCTGGATGAGGCCGTAGAGCGGGGCGTGCCCGTCCTGGCAGCCTTTCCCGCCGATCATCCCCAGGCGGCGCTCGGCTCCGGCTCGCTGCCGGCTCGCCGCCACGACTTCGACATGGAGTGGTTTCCCGTGGCCCAATGGGACGCCGAGACCCTTGCCCATCTCTCGCAGCGCCTGTGCTGCCGGGCCTCTTCGCTGCGCCGCCGGCAGCAGCTCAAAGAGCAACGCCTGCAGCAAAAGGCACGCGAAAGCCTAATGCAAAAGCTGGTCCACGACATGAAGAGTCCTCTCACCGTCATGCTCATGGACCTGGGCATGCTGGAGCGCTGGTGGGAGAAAGGCAACTCCGATCGCTTTCAAGTGGGCGTTGGACGCCTGACCCAAAACTGCGAAGAGTTGATCGGCATGATCCAGAACCTGCTCGACGCCAACCGGCTGCGCGAGCGGGAACTGAGGGTGAGCCTGGTTACGCTGGGCGTGGGGGCCGTGCTGCGGGAAGTGCTCGAGAACCCTCCCTCAAGCCTGGAGAAAAAGAACATCCAACTGCAATTGGATCTGCGCCACACCGAGACCTCGCTGGAGATGGACCCCTCAATCATGGGACGGGTGCTGGAGAATCTGCTCAAGGTGGCGGCCCGGGTGACGCCCAAAGGAGGCGGCGTCGAGGTCAGCGCCCGGCGGGTCGAGGAGCAGATGGAAATCAAGGTCGGGGTCAAGGAGGCATCCTTCGACGCCGATAAGGCGTTGGTGCTGCTGCAGCCCTACGCCCACGACAAGTGGAGAGCGCTGGGTGTGGACGCGGGCAACGGTATCGGGTTTAATTTCTGCCGCATGGCGGTAGAGCGCCACGGAGGAACACTGAGCGTAGAGAGCGCCCGCAGCGGAGTGGATTTCGTGGTCCGCTTGCCCAACAGCCCCAAGCAGCTTTAAAGGCGCCGCCTGAGGATCGCTATGAATGATGGCCACCGATTGTCCGTGCTGCTGGTCGACGACGACGAAGACCTGAGAGCCGCTTTGGCGGAATTCCTCCAGGATGAGGGATATCAGGTCAGCTATTGCGGTAGCTGCCGCGAGGCCAGAGAGCTGCTGGAAGACGCTGCCTATTCCTGCCACATGCTGTTGACCGACCTCAAGTTGCCCGACGGCGACGGGTTGGAAGTGGTACGCACCGCCAAGGCCAGTCAGCCCGACATCGTGGCCGCCGTCATGACCGGATACGCCTCGCTGGAGACGGCCCTCAAGGCCATCCGGGTGGGAGCCTACGACTACGTCACCAAGCCCTTCAATTTCGACGAGGTCGAGATCCTGCTTCACAACATGAGCGACAAGGTGCGCCTGGTTGAAGAGAACCGCCGCATCCACGAGCGCCTAGACGCACTCAACCGCAATCTGGAAGATCTCAGTACCATCCGCATGGAACTCTCCCGCCTCAACCGCACCCTCAGCGAAGGTCTGGAAGCCCTCAACGACCGTCTTGACCGGATGGCGGGGGAAGAGGAGGGAACGGTGGTGCGCAAGCTGCCTCCCTACCGCCAGGGCCACTAGGCGGCCAACATGTTCACACACGGGCCAAGTTCGGGAATGGCGGTGGAGGGAGTGTTCTTTCGCTTATTCGTAGCGCAAGGCTTCAATGGGCGAAATCCGCGAGGCCTGGCGGGCGGGGTAGATGCCGAAGACCAGTCCCACGGTGCTGGAGACGCCCACGCCCAGCACGATGGATAGCGGCGTTACGATGGTAGGCCAGCCGGAATAGGCCGAGACGAGTTCTGAGATTCCGTATCCCAGCGAGATTCCCAGCAGCGCTCCGGCCAGGGAAATGGCCACGGCTTCCATCACGAACTGACGGCTGACATCGCGCTGGCGGGCTCCCAGGGCGCGCCTCAGCCCGATCTCGCTGGTGCGCTCCAGCACTGAAGCCAGCATGATGTTCATAATGCCGATGCCGCCCACCAGCAGGGAGATGGAGGCGATGGCGCCCATGACGATGTTGAAGATGCGCTGGGTCTGCCGCTGCTGCTGCAGGAGGCGCTCGGGCACTACCAGGGAGAAATCGTCGATCTGCCGGTGCATGCTGGCCATCATTCCCGAGATGAGGGCGGCCTGGGTCTTCAGGTCCGCCGACTCCGGAATGCGCACCACCACCTCGTCCAACTCGTCCTCGAAGGGCTTCAGCTCGAACTTGCTGAGAAGGGTCTCCAGGGGCACCAGGATGTCATTGTTGGGATTGCTGACCTTGACCCCCTCGAATTCTTCCCGCTCGATGGTCTGGTCGGCCAGCACTCCGATGACGGTGAACCACTCGTCGTTGATCTTGACCTGCTCCCCCACGGCGTCGCTGACGCCGAAAAGCTTGCGGCGGGCGGTGGTACCCAGCACGCAGACCTGGTGGGCCTGATGTTCGTCGATGGGCAGGAAAAAGGCGCCTTCCACCACGCTTACGCTCGAGACGTGGGGGAAGAGGGCTCCGACCCCGTAAACGGCCGAGTCGGATTTCCCCTGAGCGGACACGATCTGGTAAGTCTTGAGCTTGCGCTTTCCCACGACCAGCGTCCCCGGCGGCAGGGCTCTCCTGAGGGCCTGCATGTCGCGCCGGCTCAAGCCCGGAGAATCCTGACGCAGCACCTTCAACTCCTCCTCTTCGAAGTCCTTGGCCTGCACGATGATGTTGCGAAGACCCATTTTCTGGATGACCGAGAGGGCCTCCTGCTCGGCGCCGGCGCCGATGGAGAGCATGGAGAGGACGGCCGCCACCCCGAAGATAATGCCCAGCATGGTCAGCACCGTGCGCAGCTTGTGGCGGGTCAGGTTGGCGAAGGCGATCTTTATGGCTTCAAGAAGTAACATCAGGACTCGACTCAGGCCTTACATGATCATGATGAAGCGCTGGCTGCTGCTTCGGGCCGGCGCACTGAAGTCAGGCAGGTGCAGTTTCTGGTCTTCGAAGGGGTGGCGGAGGGCCACCACCTCGCCTTCTTCGACTCCCTTGACCAAGTAGAATCCGTGGTCGCTCTCCAGGATCTCGATCTGGCGCTCCTGGAAATCCTGGCCCTGCTGGACGAAGACGAGAAAGTCCTTGTCTTTCTTGATCACGGCGCTTTTGGGCAAGATGATGGCGTCTTCTGTCTGCTGCAGGCGGATTTCGCCCTCCACCCGCATTCCGGTCTTCATCTGGCGCATGAGTTCGAGGGGCACGTCTTCCAGGAGCACGTGGCAGGTGAAATACTTGCGCGGATCTTGGCGGTCCACCTGCTGAGGCGCTTTGGCCAGTTGGCGCACCTCTCCCTGGAAGACTCTGTCGGGGAAAGCGGCAATGCGCAGCTCCACCTGGGCGCCCGGCTCGATGCCGCTGACCTCGGTTTCCAGCACCTGCAGTTCGGCCTGAAACTTGTAAAGCGCAGCCAGTTCGAGAAGCGGCATGCCTCCCCATACCTGAGAGCCCACCTCGAGTCGCGAGAAGCCTCTGCGGCTGTGAATGGCCACGCCCTGGGAAGGAGCCCGCAATTCCAGCGAATTGAGGACTTCCTGCGCGATCTCGACCTCCGACTCGGCGTTGTCGCGCTGGATCTGCAGGATCTGCTTGTCGGCCTGGGAGACGCGTCTGCGAATGGTGCCCTTGCTTTCGATGTTCTCTTTCTTGAACTCGGCCAAGGCGGCGCTGACCACCGACTCCTGAATCTCCTGGAGCGAGAAGATGGTCTCGTCGCGGCGGATCTGTCTTTGGGCGTAATCGAGCTCCAGGTCGGCCTCGTGGCGGTCCAGCTTGAGAATTTCTTCCTGGGTCTTGGCATCGCTGTCGGACTGCTCGATCTGCCGGCTGAAAGATGAAACCGTATTTCGGTTCTGCTCCAGAGCGATTTGGGCGTCGGTGTTGTCGAAGCGCACCAGCAGGTCGCCTTCGTCGACAATCGATCCCTCTTCGACAATCCAGGCCAGCTTGAGCGAGCTGCCGCGGATGCGGGGAGCCAGCATGGGGGTCGTCTCCAGGCCGGTTAATTCTCCGTGGGCCGGAACCCGCACCTCATAGGGCCGCGTTTCCAGACGCAGGGTCGGCACCGGTTCCTCCTGGGAGGGATCCAGGTAGGAAGTTACCCAGGCTTCCGCTTCGTCCTGCCAGAAATATCCGGCCGAGCCCAGGGCGAGCAGCACGATAAGGGCGACGAGGGCAGATCTCATGTCGGGTTGCCTTCCTCCTTCAAGGGGCCGTTGCGGCGGCTTGCAGAGGACGTTCGGCGACCTGGTCGCCCTCCTGCAGGCCCTCTTCGATAATGGCCACGATTCCGTTGTCTTTGCCTACCTTGACGCTGCGTTTGACGGCTCTGCTGCCGTCGCCTCGCACCCACACGTAAGAGCCGCCTTCTTCGTCGGTCTGAATGACGGCCAGAGGAACGGCGATGACGTCCTCGAAGCGCTCTATGGCCACCTCGAGGCGGGCGGCCATTCCGGGACGCATCCGCTCGGTGTCGACCTTGTCCAACTCCACGATGATGGGCAGGACCTTGGCGGTCTGGGTCGGCGAAACCTGGTTGAAGATGGTGCCGATTTCCACCACGCGTCCGCTGAAGCTGCGTTCCTGCAAGGCGTCAAGGGTCACTTCCACGAACTGGCCCAGGCGCAGCTTTCCGGCGTCCACCTCGGCCACCTGGCCTTCCACCCGCAGGGTATCCATGTCGGGGATGCCCAGGAAGGTGTCGTAGATGGAAACCTGGTCGCCTACCTGCTTCTTTTCGTTGTTCCAATTGGGACGATAGACCAGAACCCCCGAAATGGGAGCGGTGACGGTCAGGCTCTGGACAGCCTTTTGAGAGGCCTGGACCCGGGCCTCGTAGAAGCGGGCCTTGTCTTCCAGCGTCTTGAGCTGAAGCTGGGTGGAGGACTTGAGAGAAGCCAGTTTCTTTGCCAGGGCCTCCACCTTGAAATCGGCGAACTCGGCCTCGTGGCGGGCCTTGACCACCTCGCGGTTGGACTCGAACTGGCGTGCCGTGACCAGTTTGGTTTCGGCTTTCTCCTTCTCGACCTTGGCTTGCTCCAACTGCAGTTCCAGATCCTTGATCTGCAGTTGGGAATTGTTGCTGTGACGTTCGATCTCTTTCTGGACCCGGGAAAGGTCGCCCTGTTCCTGACGCAGGCGCTTGAGGAAGTCGGTGGGATCGAACTGCACCACGAAGTCGCCCTCCTCGACGGTGATACCCTCGGGAGCCAGGCGGGCGATCTTGTAGTTCCAGGAATGAGGCAGGGCCGGGGGACGGATGAAGACCGACTTTTGGGCCCGTAACTGCCCGCTGCCGCTGATGTTGAAGTCCAGATCATCGCGCTGGACGGTGATCCACTCGATCTCCTGGTGGCGATCGGACTGCACGCCCCCTCGGGGGGGACTGAGAACGTCTCCCGGCGAGAGATCGCCTTCCACCGCCAGCATGTCCTCCCCGGCCTCCAGCACCTCGACCTCGACCAAGCTGCCGTCGGAGGCCAGGCGGACGGTGGTTTTACCGTCAGGCTGAAGGATCAGGGCCGGGCGTGGGATGAGCAGCGACTCGGGACGCTCGAAGGGCATGCGTACGCGGGCCGTCATGCCCGGTTTCATGAGGTCGTAGTCGACTTCCTCCAACATGATCTTCATGATGAAGTACTTGAAGCTGGAATTGAAGCTGCGCGACTTGGCGGCCTCGGGGAGGGTGTGAAGATAGCCCTTGAAGACGTTTCCCGGATAGGCATCGAGAACGACTTCCACCGGGGTGTTCAGTTCCAATCCGCGTACATCGGGATGGTGAACGCGGGCTTCCACGACCATTTGCTCAAGGTTGGGCAGGTGAATCAGCCTGAAGCCCTTCTGCACCTGGTCGCCCGACTGGATCTTGCGTCCGGTGCGCCAGTCGTCGGCGTAGAGCACGATGCCCGGGGCCGGAGCCCGCACCTCCATCTGCTTCAGGTCGGTGACGATGCGCCGCAATTCCAGGTCGGCCTTCTCGTAGTCGAGGCGGGCCACAGCCATTTCCGCTTGGGCGCTCTCTTCCAGGTTGTGGAGGCGCTCGCGCGCTTTTTCCAGGGCCACCCCGGCCCGCTCCAGCTCGAAGCGCCTCTCTTCCAGCTCGCTGCGGGCGATGAGTCCGGGCTGGATATCGGCGTCCAACCGAGCCACTTTGAGATTTTTCTCAGCTTGAGCCACCTCCAGCAGGAGGTCCTGACGACGGGTTTCGATCTCGGCTTCCTTCTGGTCGACCTTAAGACGGGCCTCTTCTTTCTCTTTTTCTTTCTCCAGGCGCTCCAATTCCAGGTCGCTGGCGTCGAAACGCACCAGCACCTCGCCTGGTGCTACCTGAGTGCCCTCGGGAATCAGGTAGGTGATGGTGAAGTTCCAGATGCGGGAAACGCTGGGAGCCGTGACGACGGACGAGTTAAAGGCCTTCAGATCCCCGCTGAAGGTCTTGTACGAGGTCCAGGCCCTCTTCTCGACTTCGAGCGGCTCGCCTACACTTCTCTGGTCGTCCGAGGCCGAGCCCGCAAAGGAGGCCGCCATCCCGGCGGCCATCCCGGCTGTGGAGAGAAAGAGCAGGAGGGTCAATCGCTTCAGAGATTGTAGGCGCATAAGCATGACCACCCTTCGTAATGTCATCTTATCATCCAAGACTGTAGCCGATCACTGTCATAGCCATCAGCAGCGTTGCGGGAATTCGTCCTTTAGACGCAGAAGCGGGCGCAATGGACCAAAAAATCTGGCCCGCTGGGAGGCTGTCCGCCGTCCTGCCCCAAGTCTGGAGCGTTTCCTCGGGAATGAGTGATTTGACCGCCACAGGGTGAAATGACTCGCCCGCCCCGGGCACAGGCCTGCAAACGGTTGTCGAAAGGCGACTTTCGGGATGACATGGATGGCATGAGCCATGCACTCAAAAGTGGAGTGAGCGTCATGCTCTTCAACGGAGAGGAGGAATCCCATGTCCGCCACTGCATACATCGATTTCAAGAAACACCTGCGCTGGATTCTGTACGGAATGGTTCTGATGGGGTTCCTGGGCGCCGCCTATGCGCAACGGGCCCAGGACTGCGGAGTCTGCCATCGCAAGACTCATCGCGAATGGACCCGTTCAGCCCATTCCAAGGCTTGGTCCGGCGAGAATTTTCAAGCTCAACTGGAACGTTTTGGAAACGCCCGGTTCTGCTCCTCCTGCCACGCTCCTGAAACGGTCTGGAAGCAGGCCGATTTGATTCCCGACAAGGGCGAGGAGCCTCCTCCCTTCCAGGCTCTACTGGCCACGCGCGCCCCGGGACGCGAAAGCGATCTGGAGGACGGCGTTTCCTGCGCCTCCTGTCACTTCATCGAAGTGCTCCGTCCCAGCGGACACGGCAACGACTTCCTGGGGCCCTTTCACACCGATGCGGCCCATAGCGGAATCGAGGTCGCGGATTTCCGCAGCTTCCGCTTGTGCTCGGCCTGCCACGGCCGCGCGGCCGAGGACTATCGGCCCGGCGGTTCGCCTGATCCCGAGTTCCATCACGCCAATGCCCGCGCTTTTCAGTTCGCCTTCGGCAAGAGCGACTGCGGATCGTGCCACATGCCGGCCCGCCAGGAGCGCCTCGTGCAGTTCGCCTCCTTCAAGCATCTGCCGGAGCGGCAGGTGGGCGAACATACCTTTTCGGGCGAGCGTTACGACATGCTCCAGGAAGCCCTGGTGATGGTGCTGGAAGGCTCGACGCTGCGTATCACCAACGCCAAGGTGGGGCACCCGCTTCAGGTCTGGCCCACCAGCCGCTACCGCATTGAAATCGCCCGCATGGAGGGCGATACGGCCGTCGAGACCACCTCACGCGACTTGGATCAGGCGGCTCGATTGGAGTTGGGCGACACGGTGGAGGTGAGCGTCCCCTTTCCCGCCGGCGACCCGGGAGGAATCCGGATCAAGATCTTCCATCGGCGCGGCGAGGAGTCCGAAGTCGAAGTGGCTTCCCAGATCTTCTGAGCGGCAGCTTGCTATGCTAGGAGGCCAGGAATTCCTGGATGCGGGGCGTCATCCAGTCGAATTCCTTGAGGAAGGCATCGTGGCCGTAGAGGCTCGACATCTCGTCGTAGTGGGCTTTCTTGCCCACCGAGCGCAGAGCCTTGTAGATGCCTTCCTGCTCGTCGATGGGAATGAGCAGGTCTTGCTGGGTGCCGACGATGTAGGACTCGGCCTGCACCCGCGAAAAGGCCGCCGTCACGCTTCCGTAGCCGCGGGTGACGTCGTGCAGGTCCATGGCCAGCGACAGCCGCAGGTAGGTGTTGGCATCGAAGAGCTTGGGGGCCTTGCCGCCCTGGTGATTGAGATAAGACTCGAAGTCGAAGTTGATGCCTCCGATTGAGATGTTGTCTTCGTCCAGCGGGCGGCAGGAAAAGCGCTGGTTGAATTCGCTGCGCGAACGGTAGTAGATGGTGCCCAGCTCCCGAGCCAGCTTGAGTCCGCTGGCGGGCTGCTCGTCGTAGTATCCGTCCTTGAATTTGGGATCGGACATGATGGCCAGGCGGCCGATGCGGCGGATGGTGGCGGTGTAGGGACGCGTCCGCTCGGTGGCGGCCAGTGCGATGATCTTGGCGGCGCGGGAGGGATGGTGCACGGCCAGTTCCAGGGCTTCCATGCCTCCCAGGGATCCGCCGGCGGCAGCCTGCACCCGGTCGATGCCCAGGTGGTCGAGCAGACGGGCCTGCACGTTGACGATGTCGCGCACCGAGATGATGGGAAAGTCGGCGGCGTAGGAGCGTCCCGTGGAGGGGTTGAGGGAGGGCGGTCCGGTGGTTCCGTAGCATCCTCCCAGCAGCGAGGCGCAGACGACGTACCAGCGATCGGTGTCGAAAGCCAGTCCCGGACCGATCATGGCCTCCCACCATCCCGGCTTGGGGTCGGCGGCGCTGGAGCGGGCGTGAGAGTGGGCCGAGAAGGCGGGCAGGATGAGGACGGCATTGTCGCGCTCGCCATTGAGGCGTCCCCAGGTTTCGTAGGCGACTTCAATGGGCTGCAGGCGCGAGCCGTACTGCAGTTCAAGCGGCCTTTCATCCTTCCAGATCCGCGCTGCCGGTAGTTTGTTCATGGAGGGCCGTCGTTTTTGCCTTTGAGCCTCGGAACGCTCAGTCTACCAATTGGGAACTCAGTGTGGGACGCAGGGCGGGAGGAGCCGGTTTCAGCGGGGCGCCTCCAGTTCCACCACGGCGCCGCCGAAACCGGTGCCCGGCGTCCGCCTGTAGCGGGCGTCCATGATGTAGACCCGGTCGGTGCGGGAAGCGTGTTCCACAACCACCCAGGGAAAGCGGGCCCAGTTGACCAGCCCGCACACCTGGGGCTGCTGGAAGGCGCGGCTCACGCTCGGAGTCCGAGGCGGCTTGGGAATCAGCCGGGAAGCCATTCGCAGGCGCGGTTCGGCCAGTGGATAGAAGGTGCCGAAACGGTAGCCGACCGGGGTCTGCACCACTACGTCGCGCAGCAGGAAATTCAGGGGGACGGGCGAGGCCATCAGTTTCTCCACCTCTTGACCGCCTGCTGCCATCTGGCTGAGGGCCGTCGATTCGGCCCAGGCGGTCACCCCCCGGTTTAAGAAGATGTAGACGAGCGCCAGCGCCAGGGCCGCTGCTGCCGCCCGAGGACGCGCGAGGGCCTGGGGACGCAGCCAGTCCAGCACCACCAGGGCCGCCATGGCCGCCAGCCAAAGAAGCTGAAAGGGAAGCTGCCCGCGTTCCGGTCCCAGAACTACGGCGGCCGTGGCCAAGATCGCCAGGAGCGTCCACAGCAGGGCGGGCCATCGGCTGCTGCGCGAACGCCGCAGAAAGAGGAATCCCCCCAGGATCGCCCAAATCCAGACGTCGACGATAAAGAGGGTATCGCCGTAGTACCAGGTGCCGTCGAAAGGCATGAGCAGGCGCACTCCGTAGTTGTTGAGCCAGTCCAGCGCGGGATGGCTGAGGAATCCCAGGTAGCTGAGGCCCACAACCCAGCGCCGGTCGAGCCGCGCTTGATGTCCCAGCAGGCGGGCCAAGCCGATGACCCGCCAGCAGCAGGGGCATCACCAGCATGGCCAGCACCCCGTGCGTCCAGCCCCGGCGCACGTAGAGCGAGAGGTCTTGACCGATGAAGTAGCAGATCCCGTCCACGTCGGGCAGGTTGGCGGCCACAATCAGGGTGGCGCGGGAAAAGGCGGTCGTCCCCCTCAACCCCGTCTCCCCCATCGCCGCCCCCACAAAAGTGTGCGTCACCGGGTCCATGCGGCCTAATGTGCCTTCTCCGCCCCACGGTCGTCAATCGGCGTTTTTTCCAGTCAGCCACTTAACAAGTGCATCGGATTCCTGTACACTTCTCCTTTGCCTTGGGGCCGCGGATTCTGCCGCGGCTTCGCCAGTCACGTGCCGGAGTGGCGGAACTGGCAGACGCGCTGCGTTCAGGGCGCAGTGAGGTTTACCCTCGTGGGAGTTCGAATCTCCCCTCCGGCACCATCCCCAATCTCCCCCTGCCGTCCCTCGCCAAAGCTGAATTCGCACATCGCATGTCGGACTTCGCGCTTGCGCCTGGTAAGGTGCGCATTCGGCCGCCTTGGCCCGCTACCTGCCAGCCCGGCAGACCTCCCCCACCCGCTGCAATCGCCGCGCTGCCGGCGACAAGAGGTCTCGCGCTCGCCGCCAGGCCTTCTTTTTTGGGGGCCGCGAGTTCATTTTCTTGGCTGACGGCGGCTGATTGTGCTATTCTCCAGGCTGTTTTAAGGAGTGTAGCGCTTTGCTGACCTGATGGAGGATGAGGCGCCGCGGACTTCCGCAGTTTTCCCACCGAGACCAATTCACTACACATTAGTGCTTCACGAAACCGATTTGCCGGTGTCTGGATATCGAGGAGGTAGTAGAGTCAGGGTCCTCTGATCGAGAGCCACCGAAAGAGCGCTCATGCTTGAGCGCGAGAGAAACAGGAATGACAAAGAGAATCTACGTTGGAAACCTGCCCTTCAGCTCTGATGAAGACGAAGTCAGGGATCTTTTCGAGGCCTACGGAGAAGTCAACTCCGTTCACATGCCTACCGACCGCGCTACGGGTCGACCTCGCGGCTTCGCCTTCGTCGAAATGAGCGAGGAAGATGCTGATGCGGCCATCGAGGAACTCAATGGCCAAGATCACGGCGGACGCGCTCTGACGGTCAATGAAGCCCGTCCCCGCAGCGACCGCGGCGGAGGGGGCGGCCGCGGTGGAGGCGGAGGAGGCCGCGGAGGCCGTCGCGGCGGTCGTTGGTAGCCAGCGTCCTGACGGCGCATCGGGGCCGGGAACGCGATATCGTGTAAGTCTCCCGGCCCCGCGCAGCCGCTTGGCCATGAAGAAGGATCTGGCCTGCGTGAGAAGCGTAGTGGGCCAGTTGGCGATTTCGGGCCTGCATGACCGAGATTTCGTCTCGTCGTGTCAAGTTCCGCGATTTGCGGAAGAAGTGAGGGCGAAAAGGAAAGCCCCGGTCCAAAAGCGATTGACCGGGGCCTGGAGCTGGCTATCGACTCAAGCGGCCGCCTTCAGGCGACATACTCGGATCGCTCGCTTTGAATGATGGGAAGGACGACGTCCAGGGAGCGTTGTCTCCTGCGCGCCATTTGTTCGGCCGCCTCGATCAGGCTGGCCGAGGCCGTGGCCAGCGGCACGATGCGCTCGTCCACGATGACGGCCAGATTGGAGTCGAGCATCCACTGCAGTTCGTCCTTGCGGGACAGAGGATGCTCGGTCAAGAGGTCGATGGTCTGCTCCCAGTTGAAGAACTGGACTTGCCGCTGGTCTTCCAGAGGACGAGTGTCCATGAGCATGTAGTACTCGCGCGACAGGGGAGTGACCTCCAGCAGCGGACGCGGTTGCTCGGGCTGGTTCCATTTCTCCTGCCATTTCCTGATCTCGTTGCGGATCTCGACCATCAGGTCCCTGTTGCTCATGGCATCGCTCTGGTAGTCGCCGAAGAAATGGTAGGAGATCTTCATGGCGTCGGCCCCCTCCGGCAGGAACTCTTCCAATCCCGGCCAGGGGTATTTGCGCGTGATTCCGTATTTTTCGGAATTGCTGTGGTAGGGACTGAAGCGGTCGAGACTGAGCCGGTAGAAGCCGTTGGGAGGCTGCAAGTGGCTGAGGAAGGGAAACAGCGCCATCGTCTCCAGGTAGTCGCTCTTCTTGTCGCCCGGGAATCCGAAAAGCAGGTTCCAGTTGACGCCCAGGCGCACCGAGCGGGCGTAGCGGAGCAAGGCGATGTTCTGTTTGGCCTTGACTCCCTTGTCCATGCGGCGCAGAAGCGAACTTGAGAGCGCCTCGATCCCCGGCTGAATGACGGCAACGCCGGCCTCCTTGAGCGACCTGACCTGGTCGAGGGAGAGATTGGCCTTCTGCTCGTAGAACATGTGCACGTCGGAGACTTCCTCGGGCATGCGCGGAATCAGCGACTTGAAGAAAGTGTAGGGCATGATGTTGTCGACCATGCAGACCCGGTTGGTGGGATGCTTTTCCAAGAGCTGATTCAACTGGCTGATGACCACGTCCGGCGATTTCTCGCGGAAGGTCAGGGTGCCCCCGTTGATGCCGCAAAAGGTGCAATGGTGCTTAGCTCCCCACCAGCACCCGCGGCTGGCCTCGTAAGGAAGCCAGACGTTGTTCTTCCTGTCTTTTTTGACCACCGACTCGTTGGAGAGAAAGGATTCGTACTGGGAATAGAACTCGGAGAAGTCGGTAATGGGGACGCTGTCCAAATCCATGCAGGGCTTGCCCTGAATGATGGGCTCCTCAGGCAAACGCTCCTCCGATGCAGCCTGCAGAAACTCGGGGAACGTCACTTCGCTTTCCCCCGAGAAGATGTAGTCGATGCTGGCCTTCAGGCTGAGGATGCCGTGGCCCATTTCGCCCTCGCAGTTGGCCCCGCCCAGCAAGGTGACGGTTTCCGGCGAGCGCTCCTTGATTCGGTTGAGCAGCGCAACGCTGGCCGCGGTCTGCTCGAAAGTGGTGGTGGCCCCCACGAACTTGAACCCGATCTCGGCCACTGCATCGGCTATCGCCTCGGCCCAGGGTTCCGCTTTCGACTCCAGTTCCTTGTATTTGTCCAAGGTGAATTTCAAGTCCGGATGCTGAACGCTGTCCTGCCAGTAGACGTCCCAGTCGAAGTCCATCTTTCGCCCCAGAGGCGGGACGCCGTAAGCGCTGCGGGCCCAGAAGCGTTCTCCCAGAAAGCCCGCCATGGGAGCGTAGCAGATGGCGGAATAGAGAAGGTCGCCGATGTGCTCGGCCAGGAGCAGGTTGGCGTAGAGAACGCTCACCCGGAAGCCCGCCTCCTTGGCGCAAGCCTGCAAGACGTGAGATCCCAGCGAAGGGCGGTCAAGGCCCGCAAAAGGCGGCACGATGATCAAGGCGTCATTGGGCTGCAAGATGTCCTTAAAGTCATATTTCGGCATCGAGTCTGTCCTCCTGTGGCGGAGACGAAGCAATAAGCGTTCAAAAAACGCCTGAAACCGGACGGGCAAGGCGGACCTCCCGGATCATCGCCCGGGAAGTGTCCTTTTATTCCTTGACCGTCAGAATCGGCCGCTGAAAGCGATCAGAAGGGAATGGAGATGGAAATCACGATGGCGATGTCCTCGCTAAATTCGTCCTGCATCTCGAACTTAGCCGGAGCTTGGGCCTTCTGAACGAAGTGGCGCAAGTTCTCCTCCATCTCCTCAGTCAGTTGCATGCCCGAGTCGCGCAGCACTTTGACCGGATCCTTTCGGAAAGATTCGCGCAGAGCTTCGTCTTCGTAAAGCCGATCTTGAAGCGCTTGCAGATTCACCGGCATAGCTGCTGCGGGCACTGCGGGAGTCTGCTGAGAGTGGATAGCCATGTGAAACCTCCTTGATGGACGGCCATGAGGGCCTGATGTACGTATGGAGAGGGCGATTGCATAGGCCTGGCACGATGACTAAGGACCAGGAAATCAACAGGTCTATGGGAAATCTGTCCTCTAGCTTAAGGCGGACTATAAAGTGAAACAGTGCTAAAGTCTGTCGGAAACCCGACAAAAGATCCCAAGCTTAACCCCAGGATAAATAAAGTATTGGGAATATGTTTAGCTAAATACATATTCTAAAATATGAAAGAAGCTGAGTTTCTATGGAGACAATTTGTCTTTGATTCTTGGTGGGGACCAGCGGAATTGACTCAAGGATGGATGCTGCCGCTGCCGCGGTTCTCATTTGTCAACTCGCGAGGGAAGGCAATTAAAGTTGTAACTGTAGGGCGCTGTTTCTGCCGTCTCCCCTCTCCGCGTCGTCGACTCGCCCAGCACGAGTCGAGTCGGCACCCCTTCGCTACAAAGCGCACAGAGAAATTGTTCACTAGGAAAACGCTTGCAATCTAAGCGCCGCTGCTTTATCCTAGCCCGATAGTTTTTTGCACTGACATTCCATCTTCAGGGAAGGAGAAGGGCGATGTTGCACCTCCGGGGACGTACCCCAGCATTCTTCGCGATAGTAGTAATGGCATTAGCCGGCTGCTGGCTTTGCGCCGGCGATTCGGCGCTTCTGGTAGACGACCAATCCGACTTGGTTTGGTTCGGAGACGGACTTCATGCGGTTTCCAGCGGACTCAGCGCCTCGCCGGTGATGAACCGAAGTGAAGCCTTGCGTTTCGTGGCCGCACTCAATTCGGGACGCGTGGCCAATCTCGGTTACAGCGACTGGCGCCTGCCCAGCGAGCAGGAACTCCAATCGCTGCTCATCTTGACCGGGCGGCGCTCGCGGATTCCAGGGTTGAGGGAACTGCGACTTTTCATGAAAACCTCCCTGCCCCTGGGCGAGGGTGCGCGCAACGACGAGGTCTTTGTGTGGCCCGTCCGGGCTCAGGTCTTGCCCGAGGGCTTCTCAGATGTCGCGATCCTGGGCACCAACAGCGTGGCCATCGGGAGAGATGCCAGCGTGACGGGGAGCGTGGTGGCCAATGAAGCCTCGCCCGGACCCACGCTTGAGGACACTTGGGAAGCGTCTTTGGGCCGCTCCGCCACCATCGACGGCGACTTGAGCGGCGACTCTGTCGAAACCGAGCGCAATTCCACCGTAACGGGAACCGTCTTCTACAACGAACTGGATCCCAACGATGCCTCCTTGGGAGGACAGTCCACGCCGCTGGCTTTGCCGGTCTTCGATCCGCTTCCCGATTTCTTCGCGGCTCAAGTGCGGGTCGATGCGCCTGACGTCTTTGTGGCAGAAGGGCAAACTCTCACCTTGGCCGCCGGGGAATATGGCGATGTCACCATCGACGGCGTACTGGTCTTGTCGGGAGGCAATTACAATATCCGCTCCATTGCTCCAGGCACGGCGGGCGGCGGCCAATGTCCGTTTCCCTGCCGCAGCATCGAGGCCGAGGCGCCGGTCGACGTGCGCCTACTTGAGCGCTTCGATGTGGGCCTGAATGCTCGGGTCGGCCCAGCAGCGGGTTCCGGCATCAGCGCCCGCAACATCATCTTTTATGTGGGAGGTTCCAACGGAGGAACAGGCGGGCCCGACGACTTGCCCGCGGCGGCTACGGCGGGCAAAGGCAGTTCGGTGGAAGCCAACTTCTACGCCCCTGACGGCACCGTACTGATGGACAAGGATTCTCAATGGACCGGCGCATTCCTGGGCCGCGACGTTCGAGTGGACACGAATACCACGGTGATGTTGGACAGCTTTTTCGCCAACAAGCCGCCGGTCGCCTTTCCCACCACGGTCACCACGGCGGGAGCCGCGCCCATCACGATATTGCTGGAGGGATCCGATCCCGAAGGCGCCAGCCTCACGTTCTCCATCGAGACACCTCCCATGGAGGGCATGCTGGGAACCATCATGCCCATCGTGCCCGACCCCATCCCTGAAATCGATCCCGAGACGGGAATGCCCACCGGCGATTTCATCCAGCCTCCGACGACCAGCGCCACGGTGGTTTACACGCCCAATACCGGGGATGATGTCGAGGACAGCTTCGTCTTCGAGGTCACCGACCCTGAAGGCGCCTCTGGAACGGCGGTGGTGACCATTAATCCCTTCGAAGATCCCGGAGAGCCCCCGGCGCCTGTGGACCAGGTCATTGCGGTCGACGTCTCGGTGGAAACCGTGGCCGGCAGCGGCCTCACCATCGAACTGACCGCCGACGCCCCCGAAGGCGTGGCTCTCAGCTTCAGCGTCATCTCCCTGCCCATGGACGGCGCTCTTGCCGATTCGCTGGGAATGTCGATCGAGAGCGTGCCTTACGCGCTTCCCGACTCGCTGGTGGGCTACACTCCCGCCGGCGGATTCACCGGTACCGACGGCTTCATGTTCGAGGTTTGCGGAACGGTTGAGAGCGTCGAGCAGTGTTCTCAGGGCACGGTCAGCATTGCCGTATCTCCGCCCTTGCAATTGGCTGAAGACCAAGAACTCACCACACCTCTCAATCAGTCCGTGGAAGTGACCTTGAGGGGCAACCCCGGGGGCGTGGGAGAAGGCAGCCAGTCGGGCAGCCTCAGGCTGCGCCGCGGCATTCGCCTCAAGGCCACTACCCAGACCGGAGCTGACGTGGCCGGCAACGTGGGCGATGCCGACGGAGACGGATTCGGCGACGGACGCGACAATCTGCCCGGTTCGGCGCCCGTGCTGATCTCCGCCGCGGTCGACCGCAACTTCTCCTCCGCGACCTTCAGCGACGAGGCCTCCTTGCTGGGCGCCCTGGCCTCGGCAACCACTTACGACTTCGAGACCTCCTCGGGCTTCCCCTCCGCGGGTAACCTCATTGGGCTCTTCGACGGCATCGATTTCGATGCCCAGACTGCCAACTTTTCCGGTACGCTGCCATCCGGCACTCAGGCGATGACGGGGCAATCGGGGACCTTTTCTCAGGCGACGCTGACTTTCACGGGCCTGGAGCAGCAGCCCAGCGCTTTCGGTTTCTTCGGCCTCGACCTCACGGTAGGCGAAGTGATCAGAGTGACCGTCCATTTCGCGGACGGGACGACCCAGGTCATCGACGTTGACCTGGGCGGACAGCCGGCCTTTACTCCCATCTATTTCGGCTTCTCCGACTCGTCCAAGGTGATCGACCAGATCGATTTCTTCGGCACCGACGGAGGAGGCGGCCCTCGGGCCTGGCTGATCGACGACTTGACGGTGGGACGGGCCACCAACGTGGCCGGAATCGCCCGCATCCAAATGGAGTGGGACATCGCCAACGTGCCCCTCGAAATCGAGTCGGCCACGGTGATTCTGACCACCGAGAAAGGAACCGTCGATTCCCTCGACACCTTCTTCTTCGTGGGCACGGCTGAGCAGGACGGCCTGCTTCGGGTCTCCGACTTCGAAGCTCCCGCGAATCCCCTTTCAGGCGTGGTCATGCCGGTTCCCGCCGGCATTCCCGCGGGACAGGAAGGCACTTTTGCCTTCGACGTGACGGCCTCCCTGCAGGGGGCGGTGGCAGCCGGCCTGGATTTCTTCTCGGTGCAAGGACGCGTCAACGAGAGCCTGGCCGGCGGCGGTCCCGCCAGAGGCCTGCAGATTCATTCCTCGGCCAGCGGCAACCTCGCCCAGGGCAAGGAGCCCCAACTGCAAGTGGTGACGCCTGACGCCGGGGAACTGGGCCTGATCTACACCATCACGTCGCTGCCCACCCGAGGAACCTTGACCGACCCGGCCACCGGCCAGGCGGTTCAGGTGGGCGATACCTTCAACACCGTCACGACCCTGCTCTACACTCCCGAACTCAATTTCTCGGGCAACGACCAGTTCGAGTACACGGTGCAGGAGGGCACGGTCATCGATTCGGCGCTGGTGGCGATCGTGGTGCTGATCGACGATGGTTGCGCCGAGGTGGGACGTCCGCCGGGATGTTCGCCCAACGACCCCTAAGGCCAGAGGTTCGAGTGAACCGAGCCGGTTGACCGCCTGCGGGCGCGGCGACAAAATGGAGGAATGGGTAAGCAAAGCGGCTTCAAGCGGCGAGGCGTCGACTATCGGGTGCCCGACCAGATGGCGACGCTTCCCCGCCGCTACTTCCAGTCTCCTTCCGTTTTCCAGCAGGAGATGGAACGCATCTTCCGGCGGCGCTGGATCCTGGCTTGCCGCGACGAAGAAATCCCCGATCCCGGAGACTTCCTGACCCTGGAGGCGGCCGAGGAGAGCATCCTGCTGGTGCGCGATGAGGAGGGCCGGCTGAGGGCTCACTTCAACGTCTGCCGCCACCGCGGCACCCGCCTCTGCGGGCAAGAACGGGGACATTTCGCCAAGGGGCGGATCGAGTGCCCCTACCACGCCTGGAAGTACGGCCTGAGCGGACGCCTCAAGGCCGCTCCCCTCATGAAGGATGCGGTCGGCTTCCGCAAAGAGGACTACGGACTTTTTTCCGCCAGCTTGGCCTTGTGGGGCGGATTCGTTTTTCTCAATCTGAGCGATGAACCACGGCCTTTCGATGAAGAAATGAGCGCCCTCTGCGGTCGCTTTCAGTCCTGGAATCTTCCCCGCCTCAGAATCGCCCACAAGATCGCCTATGATCTCGAGTGCAACTGGAAGCTAATCCTCCAGAACTACCAGGAGTGCTACCACTGTCCCGGCGTGCATCCCAGGCTGGCCGGCCTCACCCCCTTCCGCAGCGCCGTCCACGACTGCATGCAAGGCCCGGTGGTGGGAGGCTACATGGAACTGTCGCGGGAGAGAGGCAGCCTGACCATGGACGGCGAGGCCGCGGGGCCGCCCCTGGCCGAGGTTTCGGGAGATGATCTGGGAAGGGTCTACTACTACTCCGTCTTTCCCAACTTTCTGCTTTCGCCTCATCCCGATTTCGTGCTCTGTCACCGGCTGCGTCCCCTCGACTTCAACCGTACGCTGGTGGACTGCTTCTTCCTGCTCGAACCCGGGTCCATCGCCGACAGCGGACGCATGCAGCGTTTCCGCTCTGCCATCGAATTCTGGGACCAGACCAACCGCCAGGACTGGGAGGTTTGCCAACAGATGCAGCAGGGACTGCGTTCGCGGCGCTTTGAGCGCGGGCGATACTCGCCCCAGGAGGACATCTGCTACGCTCTCGACCGAGAGGTGCTGCGCGCACTCGGGCATCCCCACCCCGACGAGGACTAACCGCCGGGCCCTTGCCGGCAGTGTTGCCAGGAGATCTCTCGGTTGCTATAGTCCCGCTGGCTGAAAGCCATGACTCTAGCTGCATTATTCCGCCTCCTCAAGCTCCTCTTGCGCCCCTCCTCGGTAAGTGAGTTGTATTCCAAGTCCGGGATGCCGTCCGGCCGCGGCTTTCTCAACTTCGGATGGTGGGAGGAGGGCTGCCTCTCACTCGAGGAGGCCTGCCAGGAACTGGTGCGGCGCGTGGGACAAGAGGCCCGCCTCTCGCCCCGGGACCGCGTGCTGGACGTGGGTTTCGGGCTGGGCGAACAGGACCTGCTATGGACCCGGGAGTTCGGAGTCGAGCATGTCCTCGGTCTCAATGTCTCTTTCCCGCAGGCCCGGGAGGCAAGACGGCGCAGCCTGAAGGCGGGATTTTCGCACATCCGCCACGTCATCGCCGATGCCGTCCGTCCTCCCTTGGGTAGCGGCCGCTTCGACAAGCTGTTGGCCCTGGAATGCGCCTTTCACTTTCGAACGCGGCGCGCCTTCCTGACGGAGGCCAGACGCTTGCTGGCTCCCGGCGGACGGCTGGTTCTGACCGACATCGTGCGGGGCGATCTGCGGGTGGGCGGTTTCAAAGGCCTCCGGCACCAAATCTTCGGACGCCTGCAGGAACGGCACTGGCACATCCCCCCGGTCAACGCCGTCGGTCTGGAAGCCTACCAGCGTCACCTGAGCCAAGCCGGTTTCCAGGAGATCCGCATCGAAGACATCACGGAATACGTCCTGCTGCCCTATGTCACGATTTGCTCTCCTGGCACCGACCCCAGCCAAAGCGCTTTCCTCGACGCGCTGGGCCTGCGTCTTCCTCCCGGCGCCCTGGCGGCCTTCATCCGCAGCGGATACTTTCGATATCTGATGGTTTCGGCCCGCCGCTGAAGGCATCCGGCGCCAGCTCAGCCGTCCATTTCGCTGAGCAGGTCCAAGTCCACCTTGGCTTTGACGGTGCGGCGGTCGAGATCGAGCCGGCGGCCGGCTTGCAGATAACTTCCAGTGTGACGGTAGGCCAGCGTGCAGTAGTAGCGCAGGAGTTCGTCGGCGCTGAGTTGGCACTGCTCGAAGCGTTGCGCGGCGATAAACGAGCCTTCTGCAGCGGGGTGTAGCGTCCCCGGATGAGGATGTTGCGCACGCATTGTCCCAACTCGCGGAAGTTGCCCTGCCAGGGATAGTCTTCTCCCAGTTCGCTGCGAATCCAGGCCGCGGCTCGGCGGGTCAGCGAAGAGGAGGCCTGGCCGGCTACCCTGCGGGCCACGTAGGCCGCCAGCTCGTCCAGAAGCTCCGGCTCTTCGCGCAACTGATCGGCCAGCGAAGGCATTGGAATCTGGTCGGAGCAGAGGCG
Organism: Acidobacteriota bacterium; assembly: GCA_035471785.1. Taxonomy (NCBI): domain Bacteria; kingdom Pseudomonadati; phylum Acidobacteriota; species Acidobacteriota bacterium. The sequence goes on along the minus strand of DATIPQ010000038.1, from coordinate 54,255 downwards.
AAAGTAGAGGTCCTCCCGAAAATCGCCCTTCTCGATGGCCGCCGGCAGGTGGCGATTGGTGGCAGCCAAAAGCTTGCCCTTGAACTGTCGGCTGCGGGTTTCGCCCACAGGCTGAAAGGTGCGGCTCTCGATCACCCTCAGCAACTTGACCTGAATGGCCGCCTCCAGATCGCCGATTTCGTCCAGAAAGACGCAACCCCGGGCCTTCCGGGAGCGCTTCGGAATCACTCCCCTGGAAGGCTATGGCTGTACCGAGTGCTCGCCCGTTGCAGCGGTCAGCGTGCGCGGATACCGTGGGCATGGATACTTCCAGGCGGGCAGCCGGCACTGTTTCGTGGGACGTCCCATTCCAGGTGTGGCGGTGCGCATCGTCCATAAGGGAGAATCCCTGGCCGTCCTGCACACCTGCTATGCCTCCGAGATTCCGGCTCTGCTGGACGAACTCAAGAAGCTCGGCCTCCCCAACCTTTTCATCCCCCGCCCCCGAATTCTTCCTCAAGGTCGAGGAGATCCCCCTCCTGGGCACCGGCAAGGTCGACCTCGAGAGCGCCAAACGCACCGCCGCCCAACACCTGAAAGGCTGATTTTCCTCTGGATGGAGAAGAGAGGCCTTCGCTCAGCGCCCGGCATAGTGGTGCCCTCAAAAGATTGCTTGTCGGCAGCATCCAGCCGAAATTCTCCCGCCTGTCCGTCCAAAAGGGAAACACGACCAAGTCGGCGGCGAGTGAAGACCAGCACCAGGTGAGGGCCGCTTTGTTCAAAGCCGGCGAAAGAGAGGATGTTATGTTAAAGAGGATTTCTCAGTTAGCCGTTGTCGCCTGCATCATGTTTCTGCATTCCGGAAAGGGATCGGGATTCAATGGCCCGATCCGGGTCGAACTCGGTCGGCCCAACATCTGGTCGTTGGAACAGGCGCACTATTTGCTTTCCCGTATGCACGCCGAGAATCTCGACCTTCAGTCGCAGTCCCCCAGCCCGCTTGATCCGAACGCCATCAACGGCACCAGGATTGACATCCTGCGGAACATTTTCACCCTGGGAGCCGGTTTCGACCAGATTGCGGCCGTTCAGAATCAAGCGGCAGCAACCGAATTGCGAAGCTTGGTGAACCGGCGCGAACGGTTGAGGGGCGATTTGGATGATCTTCGGGCAGAGTCCGCCGATTTGGCTGAGAAAATCAGTCGTGCTGAGGCTGACCTTGGGCCCGACGACGAAGAACCTAGCGAACTCAAGGATCTCAAGGCCCGCCAAGCCGGTGTCGACGCAGAGTTGACCAGCGTCGAGGAGGAGTTGAAGCAAGCCTTTGCGGCGCCTGCCTTCGAAGAGATCGACATGGGTCAGGCTTCAACCATGCCGGACTTCACCGGTCCTGGAACTTTGAAGGATGTCCTTGAAGGAACAGGATTCGGTGCCGTCGAGTCGAGCCTCCATGCCTCGACCCAGCTCGACAACCACATCCAGATGCAATACGAGGTCATCGCCAAGCAATTGACTCTGCTCAGAGACGAGGTAGGCCCCGATGAACAATTGGTTTTCCTGGAACTCCCGGTCTCATTCCACACCCAACCCAAACGAGCCAAGAACAGGCTCATTCGGGTGTCCTGGACGGTCTACGATGTTTGTGCTGCGGACAGGGAACTCTTGAATGCCATTCCCGGCCATGTTATGGAGCGTGAGCCGGTCGCGCAACAACAGATCTTGGCCGATTGCCTGGAAGCGAAGAGTTGGGAGCAGCTTCAGAAAGAGCGACAAGGATTGCGAGAGGAAATCGAGTTAAATGAAGTGAGCGCGGACTCACAGAAGGCCAGCAAGGATCTGTATCTTGAAAATGTCGAGAAGACTCTCTACAAGAGGAACGAGGCGCTGGCCGAGGCAGTGGAGCAGAAGAAATCTCGGTCGATAGAGTACGAACAGGCATTAAGAGCTGTTCTTGAGGAAGAAGACTTTAGGACCGGGCCCGAAGGCGCCTTCCGCAGGGAGGTCTTCCGCACCGTGGACATCATTCCCCGTACCTCGGCCCTTAACGTAACTCAGGCCTACAATCGCCAGAGAGGCTTCGGCCTGAGCGGGAAGTTCCTGGCCATTTTCGGCTTCGGCTTGGTCCCCAACTACCAGCGTGATCGCCAACTTTATGAGCAATTCGTCCATCAGCGTTCTTTCGCGACCGGCTTCGGCAAAGGCCGAAGCATCTTCGGATGGACCTTTGGCCCGGTCCCGGGCCAGAGGATTATCAGTCCGGGGGCGCGCACGACCTACGCTGTGGGGGTGGTGCCGAAGGACTCGGTAGCTCTTTATCTTGCGGCCGAAGCGTGCTTCTTCAAGCGCGATCGCATGCCCAACGACCCGTTTTTGGCCGAGTCGGGAGACAAGTGCCATCGCGAGTACTTTCAGATCCCCGTCCCTGCACAAATCCAATCCAACAGCTTCTACCTGCAGAGGGCCTACTACAATCCGGTGAGGGCCGGAGAGCGGGTCACTGTGGTGTTCAAGGGAACCAATTTTTCTCCTCAACTGGGCATTCTCGTCAACGGCGTTCCGCTGCGAAAGGCGGTTTCCATCGCTGACAAGCGGCTCGTGCCCAGAGTCGGCTCCAACTCTTCTTCTTCGGACAGAGGTCAAATGGGCGAGTTCGAATTGGTGAATTCCGAAACCTTGGTGGCTCAATTCCAAATGGGGGCCGATTATGCGGGGACTCCCATCATCGCCTTCGTTACACCTCAGAAATCTTGGACGATCAACTGGTTCAACATCCTGATCAATCAGCACGGCCGCACAACTCTCAGAGAAGTGAGTGTCAAGGAGCCCATGTTCCTGCCCGACTTGGACCTCAGCCGACTCTCTTTCGAGAGCTTGACGAAGGCGGCTATCTTCGGCAGTGGCTTCGGACAGAAAACTGCGGTCTACATTGACGGCATAGAGGCCAAGGTCTCTGATCAGAACACCCACCGGCTAGAGTTGGACTTGCAACAAGGGGTCTCCGCATCGGCCGGTTCTTTCCAAGTGAGGCTCGAGCAGCGCAACGGGCAAAACCAGGAGGTGGTCGAGAAAGACCTGCCAAACCTGTCGCTGCCGGTCATCAGCGGATACGAGATTCTGGCGTGGGATGAAGGCACCCGCATGTTGGAGGTCCGGCTGGAAGGCGAGAACTTCGCCAGCAAGATGGATGTTCAGGTCACAGATGGAAAACTTAAGTGCCACGCTGTCTTGTCAGACACGCAGCTTCGCCTCAGTTTTTCAACGTTGGCGGCCGACGCGGTTGACGTTTCCTTAAGCCATCAGGCAACGCCGGGATTCAAGGCTTACCGGACCATCGCCATCCCTCATCCGCCCACCATAACGGCCATCACCCCCGGCAAGGGGTCAAAGGACGATCTAGTCAATTTGGGCGGTGACCACTTCGGCAACGTGACTCAAGCGTTCTTCGGGGACAAGGAGGCGGCAATCCAAGCGGGCCACAGCGCCAAAGTCATGTGGGTGAAGGTTCCCGGAGGCGAAAAGGGCAGCAGGGTGCCCGTGCGTCTGCTGACCAGCATCATCCTCAAAGGACAAAGGGTTTCAAACGCCGACGATTTTGCCGGATCCAAAAGCAAGGCCTATTTCACCTACGAAAAATAATAAATGCGCGCCAGCCGGCGTCCCGGTCAGCGCCCGGTGAAGATGTCGACGGGCAACAGGGCGGTGACGCCGACATTGGGCGAGTCGACGAGCTGGGCGATGCGCAGGTCGACGGCCACCGAGCACACCAGGTAGGCTTGCTCGGGGGTCAGGTCGTAGGTAGTTGAAATGTGCTCGATCATCGCCAGCAGCGCGTTGCGGGCGGCCAGCGAGATGTCCTTGGAAAGGTTCTCCAGCCCCGCCACTTTGCCGGATTGCAGATACTGCATGTCGGGAGGCACCTGTCCCTTTTCCTTGAGGGGGAAGCCGGTGGTGGCGTAGAAGCGGCGGGAGGGGATGTGCAGGGCGGTAGCCGGTCCTTCGAAGTGGATTCCTCGCTCCAGGTTGGGACCATCGCGCACGATCTCGGTGGTGAGGGTGACGGCAGCGTCCATTTCGATGGCCGTTCCCGATACTTCTCCGTCGCCCTGGGCGAAGTGCAGATCGCCCACGGCCAGTCCGCAGCCGTCGATGTAGCAGGGAAGGTAGACGGTAACTCCCGGCCGCAGGTAGCGGATGTCGACGTTTCCCCCGTGTTCGCGGGGAGGAATGGTGCGCAGGCATTCACGAGGCGCCGATCCCTGCGGTCCGCAGACCTCCGCCGGCGTGGCATTAACGGGCTGGGGGAGGGAAACGACCCCGTGGGCGTCGGCCAGAGTCTGCTCGCGCGCCAACATTTCCTTGAGCTGGGCAGGGCCGGGCAGGGTGGTGACGACACCCGGAAAGCTGCCGTTGGGAATGCGCACTCCCGGCAAGTCCTCGGAGCGCGCCTCCTTGCGGTTGAGCTCCCAGAGAACGCGGTAGCCGGTCGGGAAGCGGTCGGCTACGAATCCGATAGAGTGGAGCACGGTATAGCCGTAGGGACCCGGTGCGATATCGAGCAGAGTCACGGCCAGCACGTTTCCCGCCTTGGCTCCTTCGATGTGCACAGGACCCGTCAACGGATGAACGGTGCTGCCCGGCGGTCCCTGGCGGCGGGGGTCGTCATAAGTACTGGCCGGATCGAGGTCGAAGTCGCTGGCGTTGCGGGTCTTGAGGACGACCATCTGCCCCGGCGAGACCCTTGCCGCCATGGGGATGTCGGGATGGAGCCGGTTGATGCAGTGGGGGTCCTCATTGCAGGTTCTCCCCTCGCCGCCCAGCCAGACGGCCTCATCCTCCTGCCCGCAGAGCCGGGACCCGGACGAGAAAATAAGGAGAAGCATGAGCGTTGCCGAAAAGAGGCCGCTCAGATGGTTCTTGATGACCTGTGAACTCACTCTCATGGCACCCGACTCTATGACTTGGAGGGAAATCTTGCAACGCCGCAGGCGGCGGCCGCGCGGGTTGTCGACAGCCGAGATGATAAAATGAGCCTTTGAGCGGCAGGCGCCGTCGAAAGAGAGGATGCACCGACTCAACCAGGGAAGAGAACAGCTTTGAAGAGCCAACTCACCAGCAGGCGACTAACACCTCTCAAGGCCAGCGGATTGCGCTGCGGCCGTTGGGCCCTGGCACTGTTGCTTTTGTCGGCTCAACCCTTGTGGGGCCGGCAGCAGCCTCCCCTGACTCCCGCCTCCTGTGCAGCCCCGGCCTCAGCCGAGGAACCCGACAGCGGCCAGGACGTAGAGCAGACCAAGTACTTGGCAGCCCGGGAGATCACGGACTTGAGGGAGTTCTTCCTGGCTCAGTACTATGATGTTTCCCGTATTGAGCTCCGCCAGATTCTCTATGACAAACGCCATCCCCGTCGCCCGTCCCGCATGCGTCCCGATGCCTTCGTCGATCGCTTCATCGACCGGCGAATCGACCATTACGTTGAAGACCTGATCAAGAAGATGGACGAGGCCAAAGCCGCTCTCCAGGCCGCCACCGACTATTCCCGCACGGTGCGTGACAATCCTGCCAGGCTGAGGGAAGTGCGAAAGCCCTGGCGCGAGGCCTTCGACACCTTGGCCGGCCGCAGCGACGACCTGCATGATCGCCTGGCCATGGTTTTCCTGCCTCTCGACGGCGGAATCGATTTCGATCCCGAAACCGGCCGCCAAGATCTCGATCGGGGCTACGCCGAGCAGATTCAGGTCATCGAGGCCAACCTGACTGCCGGATGCAAACGCATCCATGACCTGCTGGTCGAACCCACCCACGTCGTCGAAGTGACCGATTTGGCCAACAACGAAAGCATCCTCACCTACCTTCAGCGCGCCAAGCGCATGTCCGAGCATCTGCGCGAAGAGCTCAAGCGTTAGACAGAGATCGCCAGGCCCCAGGAATCACGGCGGGAGTCTCCGCCTCGACCTGGAAAAAATCGGCCAAGCGAAGGAAAGCGTCGTCGGAGCGCTGGAAGTACTCGAGCAGGTAGCGTTTGACGGATTCGTCCTCGACCTGGAGCAGAGCTTCCCGCAGCATATCCGCCGGCACTGAAGCCTGAAAAGGCCGGCCATTGCGGCTGGCGAAGGGCCGCCCGGTCAGGTTGTGGTAAAGCGATCCCAAGAGAAGGTTGTCGTAGGCGCCGATGGCGAAGTAGGGCTTGTTGGAGATGAGACGGCGGAACTTCTCGTCGCCGATGCGGTGGCCGAAAAGCGATCTGGAGGCGCGGATCACGGTGGTGCCGTGAAAGTCGGCTGTGCGGTGTGCGGCCTCAGCCGGATCGACGTCCACGATCGCCTGTCCCAGGGCCCTGAGACGGCTGGCCGCCACATCTCCCGGCTGGTGGTTGACGGCGTCAGGCCATTCCTCGAGCCCCTCGTAGCTGGCCGCGAATACCGGCGGGTCCAGTTGCCGGTAGCTTTGGGTCCGGCAGAGGAGGGCATACACGCCCGGATTGGGAGTGCGGCGCAGAAAGGAGACGGCTGCCACCTTGGGGTCTTGGAAGGCGGACAGGAAAGCGGCGGCCCAGGGTCCGTCCAGCATGAAGACGTCGGCATCGAGCAGGAACAGGAACTCGCCCGGCCGCGCCAGCACGTCTTCGTAAAACTCGATGAAGTCCCGTCTGCCCGGCCCTGGCGCCAACAGGATCACGCCGGGAAATCCGCTCGACCTGAAGTCGTCGAAATGATGGTCGCAGAAGATGACCACCTCGACCGCGAATCCGGCCTTGCTCAGAGCCGGCAACAAGCTCTTGCGCACCGCCAGATGCCAAAGCAGGGCCAGGTCGGGATAGCGGTGGGGACTGGCCAAGACGAGCCTTGCCATGAGCCGGAAGCTAACATAGCCGGAACATCTCCGCAACGCCGTTTCCTCAGGGCTGTTTTCGGCCTCGACCAGCAGTGGTACTCTCGTTGTCATGGAAACCGCCCTGGCCTCCCTGCGGCCTTATCACGTGATATTGGTGACGGGTCCTCAACGGTCGGGGACGACTTTCGCGGCCAACGTGCTGGCCGCCGAATTGGCCAGGCGCTACGTCGACGAGCAGGACGTCAGGGGCGATCCGCATCAGTGTCTGGCCCATTTGCTGCAAGCGGAGCAGGCGACGGTGGTGCAGTGTCCGGGCTGGAGCCGCTTCTGTCACCGCATGGGAAGCGGGCGCACGGCGGTGGTGTGGATGCGGCGTCCTCTGGAGGAGATCATCGCCTCCCAGGAGCGCATCGGCTGGACCGAGCGCTGTGAGGCCGCCGAGTTGGCCCGCTACGGCGTCACCCGGGGACCCATCGCCCAGGTCAAGTTCGACTATTGGCGGCGCCGCCAGAAGGCCGTCCTGGGTCCTCACGCTTTCGAGATCGAGTACGGGGCTTTGCGGGGCCATCCCATGTGGGTGCGCCGCTCCGGGAGGCGCGGCTTTGAGGCCAAGCAGATCGCGCCTGGGGAAGGGAATCTCCAGCCTCGGGGGCTGCCTGCGATCAGCTCGGCTGGGAGCCGCTCCGGCGACCCGGGAGGCGAGTCGTGAGGGCCGAGGAGGGACAGCCTCTCTTGCCCCGCGTCCACCCGCTGGTGCGCTGGTTGAGCCTCGTCTGGCTCAATTTGAAGAAGCCCTTCCTGACGCGGCGGGCTCGTGAAATCGTGTTGGAGAAGGTTTCAGGCAGGCCTTTTCTGGTGCTGCCTTCGGTGCTCAATCCCGTCATCTTCCGGGGCGGACGCTTTTTGGCGGAGAGCTTAGAGGCGATGCCCCTGGAGGAGGGATCAGGCCAGGCGCTCGACCTGGGCACGGGCAGCGGAGTGGGTGCCGTATTCGCCGCCGCCCGCGGCTTTCAGGTAACGGCGCTGGACTTGAATCCCGAGGCCGTGCGGTGCGCCCGCATCAATGTCCTGGTCAATGAGATGGAAGATCGCATCGAGGTGCTTGAAGGCGATCTCTTCGATGCGGTCAAGGGCAGGCGCTTCGACCTGATCCTCTTCAACCCGCCCTTCTTTCAGGGGACCCCCCGTGACGCCGGATTCGACTTGGCCTGGCGGTCTCCGCCCGATCTGCCTGACCGTTTCGCCCGCCAGGCGGCCCGCCACCTCGAGCCCGGCGGATGCATCCTGCTGCTGCTTTCCACAGACGGCGATCAGAGGGCCTGGATCGATCCGCTGCTGCAAGCCGGCTTTCAGGCCCGCCCCGCCGCCCGCCGCCACCTGGGCAGCGAGATCATGACGATTTTCCGTTTACAACTCCCCGGTGAACAGCCGTAAGTTGAGCTGCCGTCTCCCCTTCCCGTTTAGAGCGTCAAAGCCCACTTCGACAGCTTGGGATTCGAAGGAGCCGGGCAATGAAGTGAACAAAACCGGGTTACAGAGGGTAAAATTGGGTAAACGGAATCTGACGGGTCCTGCTGACAAGAGCGGAACCGGCGCGTCAAACTTTCGAGGAGAGCATTGAAGGTACGGTTGAAACGAACCCGGCTAGCCGAAGAGATGGCCCGCAGCCGCCTCTCGCAAAACGCCTGGGCGCGCCGCCTGGGGGTTAGCCGCGCCTACCTGTCGATGCTCGTCAACGGACGCCGCGACAATCCCAGCGCCGACGTGCGGGAGCGGATGCTGGAGATCTTCGAGCTGGAGTTCGACGATCTCTTCGAGGTGGAATTGCCCGACGAGCCGAAAGAGGCCGTACCGGATCACCGCCTGCATCCTTTCGAGTTCCCCGGCGAAGTCAAGGACCAGCCGCGCCGTCCTCCCTGGGAAGGAGACACCGTCATGCAGAGATTCCGTCAAGACCTCCGCCACGCCCTTCGCGTTTTGTCCAAACATCCGACCTTCACGCTGCTGGCCGTGCTGGCGCTGGCCATCGGCATCGGCGCCAATACGCTCATCTACAGCCTGGTCGACACACTGGTTCTGAATCCCTTCGTCTATCCTGAGCCTGACCGCCTGGTGGGCATCGGCACCGCCTTTCCCAAGACCAATCAGGAGATGAGCTTCATCGAGATTCTCTCGGCTCCCGAATATGCCGACGTGCGCGACAATATCTCCACCCTGGAGCACGTCAGCGCACTCGACCTGGGTCATCGGCACATCAGCCGTCCCGGCGCCGGCGCGTCGGAGAGGCTCTTTACGGCTTTCTGGTGGGGGGATCCCTTCCAGACCTTCGCCATGCTCCCGGCTCAGGGCCGCGGATTCCTGCCTCAGGAGGTGCAGTCCCGCGAGCCGGTGGCCGTCATCAGCTACCGGGTTTGGCAGAATCAGTTCGGGGGGCGGGAGGAACTGCTGGGCGACACCATCCTGGTGGACGGCGAACCTTACACCGTGGTGGGCGTGATGCCTCCACGCCTGCTCTTTCTGGGTACCGACTTGTGGCTGCCCATGTGGGCCGATCCCCAGGTTTTGCCCCGCAACCGGCGTCAGTTCGAGATCGTGGCCCGCCTCAAGCCCGACGCCACGCTCAGCCAAACCAATGCCGCTCTTGAAAACTTGGCCCGCGGCATCGAGGCCGAATACGGATCGGCCTTCAACGAGTACGAAGGCTGGTCGCTGCAAGCGCGTCCCTGGGGCGACGTTTTGCTGGGTTCCACCCGTCCAGCCGCCTATCTGCTGTTGGGCGCTGTGGGTTTCGTGTTGCTGCTGGTGTGCTCCAACGTCGCCAACCTTCAACTGGTGCGCTCGGCGGCCCGCAAGCGGGAACTGGCCGTCCGGGCCGCCCTGGGAGCGGGCAAAGGACACCTGATCAGGCAGTTGATGACCGAGAGTCTGGTGCTGGCGGTGGTGGGAGGCGTCGTGGGCATTGTGTGCGCGGTGGCGGGACTGCGCTTGCTGGCTCATTCCTTGCCCGCCAACATCGTTCCGCCGGGGGCCGACGTGGCGGTCAACGGACGCATTCTCCTCTTCAGCCTGGTGGTCACCTTGCTGGCGGCGGTTTTTTTCGGTATCGTCCCCGCCTTGCAGTCGGCTTCCGGAGGCACCCAAAGCACCCTCAACGCGGCCACCTCCCGCGCCTCGCAGAATCAGGCCGTGCGCCGTCTGCACTCTTCCCTGGTGGCTGTCGAAGTGGCCTTGGCCCTGGTACTGCTGGTGGGCGCCGGACTGCTGATGAACAGCTTCCTGAGGTTGCAGCGGGTGGATCCCGGATTTGAGACCTCAAACCTGCTCACCATGCGCCTGACCCTGCCCCGCACGAGGTACCAGGGGGAACAGGTGCCCGAGTTCTTTCAGCGCCTGGTCGACCGCCTCAATTCATTGCCCGGAGTGGAAAGGGGAGCTGCCGTCTCCCAGTTCCCGCCCAACGTCTTCTTCAGGCGCACGATTTGGATCGAGGGAACCGAGCCCTCCTCCGAGGGAGGCCTGCCCACCCCTTACCTGACCCTGGTCTCTCCCGAGTACTTCGAAACCATGGGTATTTCAAGGGTGCAGGGACGCGATTTCAATCCTTTCGACCTGCGCGACGGTCCCCCGGTCGCCGTCATCAATCAGGCCGCCGCCGAGCGCTATTTCCCCAACCAGGACGCCTTGGGCAAGCGTTTTAAAATAGGCGCCGCCGATAGCGAAGGGCCCTTCTGGGAGGTCATCGGCATTGTCGGGTCAACCCGCAATACGGGGCTGCAGAACTCGCCCGAGCCTGAAATCTTCGCTCCTCTGGCCCGGGTCCCCGAATGGAACCAGCATTTCCTGGTGCTGCGGACGGCCGACAACCCGTCCGGCCTGCTGCCAGGCATCCGCAGCGAACTGCGCCAGATGGACCCCGATCAGCCCGTTTATGCCATTCAGACCGTGGAGGAGAGTTTTGCCAACAACACCGCCACCGAGCGTCTGGCCACCTACCTGCTGCTGCTTTTCGGCGTGATGGCGCTGATCCTGGCCGCCGTCGGGATTTACGGTGTGGTCTCCTATGCCGTCAGCCGCAGGACTCAAGAGATCGGCGTGCGCATCGCCCTGGGCGCCGACAGCTCCGAAGTGCGCCGGCTGGTGGTGCGTCAGAGCCTGTTGCCGGTAGCGGCCGGTGGGCTGATCGGAGCCGCCTTCGCTCTCCTGTTGGGGACCATGATGGAGCGGGAGCCGTTCCTGTCGCGGCTGCTCTACCAGGTCAGCGGCCATGACCCGCTGACGCTGCTGGTGTGCCTGCTGGTGCTGGGCACGGCGGCGGGATTGGCCAGTTATCTTCCAGCCCGCCGCGCCAGCCGTGTGGATCCGGCCGTAGCCCTGCGCTACGAATAGCAGCAGGGCGAGGCCGCCCTCCATAGCCATGGCCAAGGAGGCCGTATTTCAAGGGCTGCGTAAGTAGCGAACGCCCTCATGCCGCCGACAGCATTGGGCCTTCACCGCGGTCACTGAAACTTGTCGCGGGTGCGAACTCGTTGGCCACCTGGCGGCCCTAGGCCGGCTTCCAGAGCGCAAACCCGGCTCCGGTCGGATCCCTGAGCACCGCAAAGCGCCCCATATTGGGGATATCGCTGGCCTCTTTGAGGGTCTCGGCCTCCAGCTCCTCGGCCTGCTCGACCGAGGCGTCCACGCTGCCCACCTGGATGTAGGTCAGCCAGTAGCCGGCCTGATCAGAGTCTTCAGGCAGGGCCATCATACCGGCGGCGTCCTGACCGTCGGGGCGGCGGAAAAGGGTGTAGACGCCCATCGGACCCATGTCGGTATCCTTGGTTTGCCAGCCGATGATTTTCTGATAGAACTCCTTGCACTTGGCCTGCGAGGACTTGGGGACATGGACCTCGTTCCAGCAGAAGTGCCCGGGTGCGCTCCGTGGAGGCTGAGAAGGTTCCTGGCCCTGAGGAAAGCTGAAGGGAGCAAAGTAGGCTCCGCCCGGATCGCCGGCTACGCAGAAGCGCCCCACGTTGGGAATGTCCATGGGCGGCCGGGGAAGGGAACCGGCTTCTCTGACGATCGAGTCGGCCGCCTGATCGACGTCGTCCACGCTGAGATAGCCGATCCAATGGCTGGGAACGCCTTCCTCATCCATTCCCACCATTCCTCCGATATCCTGCCCGTCCGATTCGATCATGTGGTAAATGCCGATCTCCGGTCCCATATCGACCTTTTTGACCTTCCAGCCAAAGAGGCGGCTGTAGAAATGGATGCTCTTTTCAAGATCGGTCGTCATCAGGTCATACCAGACAAAACGCCCGCTCGCCGTTGTCGCTTGACTCATGTTTCTCCTTACTCGGACCTCCAGTTTTCAATCTAACAAAAATCCCGGTTGTGCAGAAACCTGGGTCTTTGTCGTCCCATTTGCTCACATGATAGCAGAGAAGTTTTTCTAACTTGCATTCTCAGGACCCCGCTTCAAGACGGCGGTTTATCAATGAAATTGTCCTCTGGGCTACCTTGAACCGAGAAGGCCGCCCCATTACACTTGACCCGTGTTTTGAGGACATGGTGCCGGCCAGGAAGCCCGGCAAAGGGTCATGCGGGCGCGTCTGGTTTCGTGGCGGGCCTTTCGCGGCTTGCACCTGTTTCCAAAGCGTGACCCTGACTCCGGGAATGGCACTTTGAGACGGTGGGAGCGGACGGCTAAAACGGTTTTTAATGATAGAGAGCGAGGACCGGCTTATGAGGTGGGACATCTGTGACGACGTGGCTGAAAACTCCTACGATTACTTCCAGCAGACCCTGATCACCGACAACGGCTTCCGCGAGTACGACGTGCGCTGGATCGTGGGCAAGGAGATCAACCCCAACGGCTTTTTCGTCATGGGACGCGCCTACGCCACGCTGCTGCAGAAGGACGTGGGCTCCAACAAGGCCATCGTGGGACACGACTTTCGCTCTTACAGTCAGGAGTTGGCGCGCAGTTTCACTCTGGGAATGATGGTTTCGGGCGCGGAAGTCATCGACGTGGGCCTGGCCCTGACTCCCATGGTCTATTACGCCCAGCATCATTTCAACGCCCCCGGCGGAGCACAGGTGACGGCCAGCCACAATGAGAACGGCTGGTGCGGACTCAAGCTGGCCGACGGGCTATCCTCCACGCTGGGGCCGGACGGCATCAAACGCCTCAAGCAAATCGTACACAGCGGCGATTTCGTCAACGGCAGCGGAAGCTACCAGAACTTCGACAATCTGGACCAGGCCTACCTCAGCGACATCGTGGGAGGCAAGAAGCTGGATCATCCCCCCAAGGTGGTGGTGGCCTGCGGCAACGGGACGCCGGGCCGCTTCGTCCCCGAAATCATCGAGGCCCTGGGCTGCCATGTGGTACGTCTGGACTGTGAGGCCGACTGGACTTTTCCCCGCTTCAATCCCAATCCTGAGGACGTCAAGTTCCTGCACGAGATCAGCCGCGTCACCATGCAGGAAAAAGCCGATATCGGCATCGGCATCGACGGAGACGGCGACCGGATCGGCGTGGTGGACGAAAAGGGCGAGGAGATCTACTCCGACAAGCTGGGGCTGCTGCTGGCCCGCTGGATGTCGGAAAAGTACCCCAACCGCATCGTGGTCACCGACGTCAAGAGCACCGGACTCTTCAGCAACGATCCCGTCCTCAACTCCAACGGCTACCAGTCGGTGTTGTGGAAGACGGGGCATTCCTACATCAAGGCCAAGGTGCGGGAGACCGGTGCCATCGCCGGGTTCGAGAAGTCGGGACACTGGTTCTTGAGCGAGCCGCTGGGCCGCGGCTACGACGATGCCGCCCGCTCGGCGGCGCTTCTGCTGCGCATGCTGGACGAATCGGGCAAGCCCCTCTCCCAGATGCTGGCCGACCTTCCCAAGTCCTACAACAGCCCCACCATCGGAGCCTACTGTCCCGACGACGAGAAGTACGAGGTGGTCGAGCACGTCACCGAGCAATACCGCCAGGACATGGAGAAGGGCACCGTTATCGGGGGCCGGAAGATCAAGGAACTGATCACGGTCAACGGCGTGCGTTTCGTTCTGGAGGACGATAGCTGGGGACTGGTGCGGGCCTCATCCAACAAGCCCTCGCTGGTGCTGGTGGCCGAGTCGGTCACCTCCCAGGAACAGCTCTACCAGATCATGGAGCATATTCAACAGCGCCTGGAAAAAGGCGGCCGAATCGGCGACTACGACCAAGAGATGCCCCAGCCCAAGTAACCGCCGGCAGTTCATTAAAACGCAACACAGGCCAAGTCCCGTGGGAGGCGCATCCCAGCGGCCCTCCTTGGCTAAAGCTATGGAGGGCTTCGCGATCCCACAGCGCTTCAAGTTCCGCCCTAGGGTTCCGAACTGGAGGCGACTTCCTCAACAAAAGCCCCCATCTTGCGGAACTTCTGGTAGCGCTCCTCCAGCCGCTCTTCCACCGTCATTTCCTGCAAAGCTTGCAGGTTCTTGACCAGCGCCTTTGAAAGCAGCTCCGCCGCCTCGTCCCAATCTTCATGGGCTCCCCCGGACGGTTCCGGCACCACCTCGTCGATGATGCCGAAGCGTTTCAGGTGGTCGGCGGTCAGGCGCAGGTTTTCGGCCGCCTCCTTGGCGTGGTCCTGATCTTTCCAGAGGATGGCCGAGCAACTCTCGGGCGAAATGACGGAGTAGATCGAGTTCTCAAGCATGAGGACGCGGTCGGCTACGCCTATGGCCAGGGCTCCGCCCGACCCGCCTTCGCCGATGACCGAGGCGATGATGGGAACCTCGAGTCCGGCCATGGTCCGCAGGTTGTAGGCGATGGCCTCGGCCTGTCCCCGCTCCTCCGCGCCCACTCCGGGATAGGCGCCGGGAGTGTCGATAAGGGTCAGGACCGGACGGTTGAATTTCTCGGCCATCTGCATGAGGCGGATGGCCTTGCGGTAGCCTTCAGGACGCGGCATGCCGTAGTTGCGGTGCAGACGGCTGCGCATGTCGCGGCCCTTCTGCTGTCCGATGACCATTACCGGCTCGTCCTCGAGATAAGCCATTCCCGCTACGATGGCGGGGTCGTCGGCGTACTTGCGGTCGCCGTGAACCTCCCGGAAGGAGGAAAAGATCCGGCGGATGTAGTCGAGCGTATAGGGACGCGATTCGTTGCGCGCCAGCAACACCCGGTCCCATGCCGTCACGCCTGCATGCTTGCCCAAGGCCTGCCTCCTTCGGTTAAAGATGCCAACCATAGCATAGCTGCGCAACTCCCAACTCCCAATTCCCGACTCGCAAGCGGCGAATCCGCTCTAACGCCCCGAGGTCTCCTCCATCGTTCCTTCTTCCTCCAGGTAGCGGTCGAACCACCCCGAGATGTGCAGCATCTTGGAAAGGTGATGGCTGGGCCGACCAGCGATGCCATGCGATTCGCCGGGGACGCGCACCAGCACCGCCTCCACCTTGAGCAGCTTGAGGGCCGTGTAGTATTGCTCCGACTCCGACATGGGGGTGCGCCAGTCCTCCTCGCCGGTGATGACCATGGTGGGCGTGGTGACGTTCTTGACCACCGAGAGCAGGGAGCGGCTCTCGTAGTGCTCGGGATGATCCCAGGGCATACCCGGGAACCAGTACTTGACGCCGAAAGAGGCGATGTCGGCGCTCAGCACCCAGCTATACCAGTTGATCACCGGATAGTAAGAGACGGCGGCCCGAAAGCGCTGCGAGCGCCCGATCATCCAGCAGGTCAGCACGCCGCCCCCGCTGCCGCCCCCCACGAAGACCTTGGAAGGATCGACGTAGCCTTGTTCGATCACGGCGTCCACTCCCGAATCGAGGTCGTAGAAGTCGTCGCCCGGGTAGGCGTGGTGTATCAGGTTGCCGAACTCTTCTCCGTAGCTGGTGCTGCCGCGGGGATTGGCGTAGAGCACCACGTAGCCCTTGCCCGCCAGCACCTGCTTTTCAAGGTCGAAACGGGGGCCGTAGGCGGCGAAGGGTCCGCCGTGGATCTCCAGCACCATGGGGTACTTGTTGGAGGGGTCGAAGTCGGGAGGCTTGATGATCCAGCCCTGGATCTTGCGCTGATCGTGTGAGGACTCCCACCAGATCTCTTCTACCTGGCCCAGGTCGCGTTGCGCCATCAGGTCGTCGTTGACGCCGGTGACGAGACGGGCTTCGCTGTCCGCCGAGGCCGCCGCCACGTCACCCGGACGGTCGGGGAAAGTCTGGGAGAATGCCATGTGTCCGCCGGACGCCAGGCTGAAGCCCGCGCCGCCGGCGTAGGCTGAGCGCCCCGTCCCCAGGTCGGAGAAGAGCGTCTTGATCTCACCCGGCTGCCAGCCTCGCAGGGGCAACAGGGCCAGCTTGTCGACCCCGTGTTCGGTGTAGGTGAAGAAAATGCCTTGACCGTCCGGCGCCCAGGCCGGATTGCTGACGTCCTGGTCCAGCGCCGAGGACACCAGGGTGGGTTGGCTGCCGTCCCGGTTCATGACGTAAAGCTGGGTCAACTGGTATCCCTGGGAACGGTCGTCGAAGCCCAGGTAGGCGATTCTCTCTCCGTCGGGCGAGATGGCCGGATTCTGGTCGGGTCCCTCGCGGTTGGTGAGCGCGCGCATGCTGCCGTCGGCCAGCGCCACCTCCCAGATCTCCGAATCCAGCAACTCGTATTCCCAGTCGTCGCGGCGGTTGGCCGCAAAGAGGAGGTGCTTGCCGTCCGGGGTCCATACGACGTCGGCTGCAAGGAAGCCGGCTCCGCCGTGGTGGTAGTCGCCGCTGGTCAGTTGGCGGGCCGTCCCGCCTTCCGCCGGCACCACGTGGATGTGGGCGTACCCGTGAGGCAGGTAGCCTCTGCCGTCGAAGCGGTAAATCAAGCTGTCCACCACCATGGCCGGCTCGGCCCACTCGGCGCCGGCTGGCGGTGAAGGCATCTCGGCGATTTGTGGACCCTTGGAAGGCACCAGGGCGATGAAGGCGATTTGCGATCCGTCGGGGGAAAAGGCCGGCGCCCGGGGCGGCGTCTGCAAATGGGTGAGGACGCTCTCCAGACCGCTGTCCATGTAGCGCAAGTGAATCTGGGGCGAGCCGCTGCGGTCTGAGACGAAGGCCAGCCGCGTTCCGTCGGGCGACCAGCGGGGGCTTCCGTCGCTGTAGCGTCCGCTGGTCAGCGGACGGTGCCTGCTTCCGTCGAAGTTGACGATCCACAGGTTGGAATAGGTGCGGTCCTTCTCGATGTCAGCCCAGCGACGCACATAAACGATCTGCTGCCCGTCGGGCGAGATCTGCGGGTCTGAAACGTATTCCAGTTCAAAAACGTCGGTAGCAGTCAGCCCTTGGGCGGCCGCCAGCGAGGCCGCGCTCAACACCAGGATGGCGGCAACAATCAGTCCTTTGGCAACTCTCATTGGAATCTCCTCCTGCCCCTGATTCTGCCCCCTCCTCGGCCCCTTGGCAACTCAAAGCGCCGTTCCGTCCCCGCGGACTAAATGGCTGGAGACAGATTGAAACGTTCGCATATCTCCAGAGGAGAGGGGGCCGGGCTTGGTCGGCGAAGATCCGGTAGATGAAGAGGCGGACTTGGGGGCAAGCTGTTTGCTACTGGCTCATGACTGGTCTCCTGACCGATGGTGGGGATCGCCGCCAAAATGCGCCTCCCACCCGGAGTGGTTGCATCCTGCTTGCATGCTGTGAGGCCGCCTGCCGGTCGACTACTCGGAGGCTTCGATGCAGTAGAGGTGTTCGAAGCCTCTCAGGAAGATCTGGTTGCCGACGATGGCCGGCGAGGCGTCGATACGGTCGTCCAGGGGGTTGCTGGCCAGCACCTTGAGTTCCTCGCCGTGCTCGATGACCAAGGTCACGCCGTTGCGTCCCGTGATGTAGACGCGTCCCGCGGCGCCCACCGGCGACGCGTACACGCCCTGAATACCGTCCAGGCGGACAGGACCGAAGTCGGTAGCTCCCGTCTTGGCATCGAAGCGGGTCAGGATTCCGTTATTGCTCTTGAGGATGTAGAGCCCATCGCCGTAGAGCAGAGGCGAGGGAACATAGGGCGTATCGCGGTCATAAGACCAGATCACGGCCCCGCTTTCCTGAACGTTTCCCTTGGCCTTTGAAAGGTCGATGGCCTGCAGGGCATTGCCGCGGAATCCGCTGGTGACATAGACGATGCCGTCCCCGTGCACGGGGGAGGGAATGGTGTTGACCGTCATGCCGCTGCTCTCCCACACCAGGGTGCCCGTTTCCAGGTCATAGCTGCGGACGCGGTTGGTGGCGTTGACGATGACTTGGTCGCGACCGTTGACGTTGGCCACCACCGGAGTGGCCCAGGAGGTCGGTTCGTCGCGCGCCGCTCTCCAAATCTCCTCGCCGCTGGACTTGTCGAGGGCCACGATGAAGGAATCGCCTTCATGGTCCCAATTGACCACCAGGTACTTGCCGTGCAAGGCGGGAGAGGCGCCTTCGCCGAAGCCCAGGCGGGTGCGCATGTCGCCCAGGTCCTTGTTCCACAGCGGACTCCCGTCCAGGGCGTAGGCATAGATTCCTTGGGAGCCGAAGTGGGCGATGACCACCTCGCCGTCGGTCACGGCCGATCCTGAAGCCCAGGTTCCGTCGGGATGGGTTCCTTCGTGAGGAACGGCCTCGCGGGCGACTTTTTGCCAGGCCAGCGATCCGTCGTCCCGGTTGACGGCCAGCAGGATGAACTGGGTGAGCGCCGGACTGGGGCCGCGGCGGCGCCTTCTCCCCTCCTGCGGTTCGCTTTCCTCATCGGATTCGCCGACCACAACGGCAGTGGTGAGAAAGACCAGGTCTTCCCAAATGACCGGAGTGGAACTGCCGCGTCCCGGAATATCGAACTTCCAGCGCAGGTTTTCCCGCTCGCTCCATTTCAGCGGCGGGTCGGACTGGGGAGCCACTCCAGTCGCCTCGGGGCCTCTCCAGCGAGGCCAGTTCTGGTCGGAACTCTCTGCGGCGGCCAATGAGAGAGAAGCGGCCAGCGCGGCCAAGGTCAAAAAGAGAATAACGGCGAGCGGCAAGTAAGGCGAACGGGTTCTCATGGTCCTCCCTTTCACGAAGGTGTCTCTGTCAGGTTGGGCCGGTCAGGCCGGATGAGAGGGGCTTTAAAGACCGGCCAGCAGCTTGGCCAGGCTTTCTTCGGGTTCATTCCAATCGTCTCGGGTCAGGCGGCCGACTTCCTCGCCGTCCTGCAAGACCACAGTAGTGGGGACGCTTTCCAGCTTCTTCTCGATGGCTTCCGGGTCTTGCCCGAAGGCCGGGGGACGGGGGATGCCGTAGTATCGAAAAGCGATATCCGAGTCGGAGAGCACTTCCTCGATCTTCATCATCTCGGGAACCTTTTTCTGGCAATGAGGGCACCAGGATCCGAAATACGTCACGACCTCGACCCCTTTGCCCCGCGAGTAGCTGCGGACCCGCTGCAGGGCCTCCGTCTCGGCTTCATACTCAGCCTGCCGCTCACCCCAGAGAACGTCGAAGTCCCGTATGTCTTGACTGGAGATGAAGCCCAGCAAGTCCTGCTTGGCCTGCATCTTCAAGTCGTGGCCATCGAAAGTGAAGCCGACGGCGGTCCGGCTGACCTCGAATTGCCCCTCGTCTTTGAGAGTGTAGTCGGAGGCCAGTTGAGCTTGATCGGTTCCCACCGTCAGGTGCTGGGAAGCGATCGAGGACACCGAATTGCCCTGCAATTGCAGAACGATCACCTCATCGAGCTGAGGCGAGCGGATCAAAAAAGCCCTGGGCTGGCTGGACTGGTAAACCTGAGCCTTGCGGTCGACGGAACCGTCGATGGAAATGTCGATGGTGCCAATGCGGACGAATTGCGAGAGACGGGCGTTGGAGTGGTCGTCCTGAGCCGGCAGCCACTGAAGATTCGACAAGAGAAGCAGCAGGAGAACGACGAAGAAATCGAGGCGTTTGCAATCAGGCATTTTCATGAGCGGCTCCCAAGGATGCTTTCCTTCATTCGGGCCCTATTATAGCCATAGATCCTCCCCTCGGGTTGAAGTTGCGGGAGGCCCGACAATCGCGTCCGCCGCCTCTTTCCGGTAGACTGTGCGGCATGGGGGAACGGCTGCAGAAAATCATCGCCCACGCCGGCATCGCCTCGCGCAGGCAGGCCGAACGCCTCATCGAGCAAGGCCAGGTGACGGTCAACGGGAAAGTCGTGCGCAAGCTGGGCAGCCAAGCCGATCCCGAGCGCGACCATATCAAGGTCAACGGCAAGCTGATCCGGCCTGAGTCGCTCGAATATTGGGCCGTCCACAAGCCGGTGGGCATGTTGAGCGCCGTTCGAGACGACCGCAACCGCCCGGTGGTCCGCAAGCTGGTTCCCAGCACCCGGCGCATTTATCCCGCCGGACGTCTGGACTTCAACAGCGAAGGACTGATGATTCTCACCAACGACGGCGAATTGGCCAGGAAGATCATGCAGGCCGGAACCTTGGAAAAGGTCTACCGCGTCAAGATTCAGGGTCATCCGGCCCGCGATAAACTCGACCTTCTGCGCAAAGGCCTGCGCAGCGGACGAGTCCAGTACGCCCCCTGCAAAATCAAGTTTCTCAAGAAGACCGAAAACAACATCTGGTTCGAAATCAGGCTGCGTCAGGGGAAGAACCGCCAGATCCGAAAAATGTTCGAAGCCATCAACCACCATGTGCTGCGCCTCAAGCGTATCGCGGTGGGACCGGTGCGCCTGGGCGGCCTCCGCCCCGGCCATGCTCGCAAGCTCTTGGACAGCGAAGTGAAGAAACTGAAAGCGGCATAGAGATGTTTACCGGAATCGTGCGCGAAAAAGGAGAGGTGGCGGCGGTGGAGAACAGCCTGGCGGGCTCTACCCTCAGCCTGAGCTGCAGCCAGGTGCTGGACGACCTCAAGGTCGGCGACAGCGTATCGGTGAGCGGCGTTTGCCTGACGGTCGAATCCCTCTCTTCCGGCGGCTTTGAAGTGACGGCGACGCCGGAGACTTTGCGCCGCAGCACCCTGGGCAGTCTCAAAGAGGGCGATCAGGTCAACCTGGAGCCGGCTTTGCGCGGCGCCGACTTCCTGGGCGGGCACCTGGTACAGGGCCACGTCGACGGGCGCGCCCAGGTGGCCTCGATCCGAGAAGAAGGTAATTCCTGGATCTTCCGCTTTCAGGCCGGACGCGAAATCCTCGATTTTTGCGTCTTCAAAGGAAGCATCACCCTCGAAGGCGTCAGTCTCACCATCTCCGCCTTGGGGCCGGATTGGCTGGAGGTGACCATCATTCCTCATACCTATCAGGCGACGACCTTTTCGAACCTCCGGCAGGGAGATCACGTCAACCTAGAAACGGATGTCATCAGCAAGTATGTGCAATCGCATGTGGAACGGATTTTGGGTCGCGCTGGCGACCCTGACGATCAGCCTCGCTCTTCCTCCTGACGGGCGGCTGGAACTGGGCGCCAGGAGCGTGCTGGTCTACCAGAACGAAGTGCGCGACGAAACCAGCCGCTTCGTGGTGCGCCTGGCGCGCTTCAAGCCCGACATCGTGTTGGAGTGGGAGAATCTCAACGATCAGGGGACGGTTCACCTCTACCGCAAGGCCGTTTCCCAGGGCGAGCAGCTCACTTTCAGCGGACTTTTCGAAGTCGGCGTGGAGATGCGTTCCGAAGACGTCATGACCCTGTGGATGGCCGAAGAGGCCTTTAACATGATGGTCGACAGGGGCTCGGTCAAGATCAAGCGCTCCAATCTTCCTTACAAGATCGAGCGCAGGGGCCGGACCAGCGTCGCCCTCAGGCTCAACGGCGAGGAAGTCGAACTGCCGGCCTGGAAGGTCAGGGACAGCCGGGGCGGGGAATGGACGGTATTGGACGACCCCTCCAATCCGCTCATCTTGAGCTACCGGACCCCCTATTTCAGCCAGCGGCTGGAAATCATCAATACCGAGGACCAGCGTCCTCTCAGGTGGATCAAGAAACCGCCGCCCATCAAGTAGCAAGCAGTTATGAGCCTCAACCGAGTGGAACAAGCGGCCCAGGAAGTGGCCGAAGGCCGTTTGGTGGTCTTGATCGACGAAGCTTCGGGCCGTCATGAGGGGGCCTTGATGATGGCCGCCGAAAAAGTCACTCCGCAGGCCGTCAATTACATGGCCGCCCAGGCCCGCGGACTGGTTTGCCTGCCCATGACGGCCAAGCAGCTCGATCATCTGCGCATTCCGCTGATGGCGCCCAAGAACCGCGCCCCTCACGCCACCGCCTTTTGCGTCAGCATCGAGGCCCGCCGCGACGTGACAACGGGGATCTCGGCGGCCGACCGGGCCACCACCATCCTGACCGCCATCGACCCCAAGTCTGAGGCCGAGGACATCGTCATGCCCGGGCACATCTTTCCCCAGCGGGCACGGCCCGGCGGAGTGCTGGCGCGGGCCGGAAAGACCGAGGCGGCTGTTGACCTGGCCCGCATCGCCGGTTGTCAACCGGCGGCCGTCATCTGCCAGATGCTCAACAGTGACGGCACCATGGCGGGTTTGGAGGAGATGAGCGAGTTCGCCGAGAAGGAAGGGCTCAAGACCCTTTCCATCTCAGACCTGATCACCTTTCGGCTGGCCACCGAGCGTTTCGTGGAACGCACTGCGTCGATGCCTTTTCAAGGCGAAATGGGCTCTTTTCAGGTGCATCTCTACGAGAATCGGCTCGACCATCGGCGCCACCTGGCCTTCGTCAAGGGCGAAATCCGGGCCGAGCAACCGACCCTGGTGCGCGTCCACACCGAATCGGTGCTGGCCGACGTCTTCCTGAGCTTTCATTCCCAGGCCGGACGGGAACTGCGGGGAGCCATGAGGCAGATCGAGGAAGAGGGTTGCGGAGTCCTTGTTTACCTGCGTCCCCACGACCGTGAAGAAGCCCTGGCCCAGGAGTTCGATCAGGACTCGCGTCCGGCGGGACGCAGCCATCCCCGGGGAACCTTCCGCGAGTACGGAGTGGGGGCTCAGATTCTAGGCGACCTGGGGCTGCGCAAAGTCCGTCTGCTCACCAACCACCCCAAGAAGATCGTGGCGCTGCAGGGATTCAACCTGGAGATCACCGAGCAGATCCCCATCAAGAGTCCTGTTCAAGCCAGCCTTGACGATGATTGACCTTGAACTTGTCGGGCTTGCCGTCGCCGTCCACGTCGGCCTTGACTTTGACCTCGATCTTGTGAAAATCATCTTTGCCCGAACCGGCGTTGCTGCTGATGTAGCCGATCGAATACTGGTTGCGCGCCAGCAGTGAGATGGTCTCGAATATGGCGGGAAAGGCCGAGGTGAAGCGGGGGAAGAAGGACTCGCCGCCCGTCTCTTTGGCGAAGTTCTTGAGGGCCGCGTCGGCTTGCAGGAAATCCATCCGGGTGCTGCTGCTCATGCGGTGATCGGCGCGGGCCCGCAGGTTGCCGCCCAGCCCCACCGTATAGATGGTGGCGTTGGCGCGTTTGACCCGCTTGAGCGTTTCTCCCAGATTCTTCTTGCTGAAGGTGTCGAGTCCGCTGGAAACCAGCACGACGACAACCTTTCCCTCTACTTCTTGGGTTCGGTCGAGCACGTCGAAAAGGGCGTCGTAGAGGTTGCTCTCGCGGAAGGCCGGGTAGTTGAGGCGGCGCAGGGCGTTCCAAACCTCGGCCTTGTCCTGGGTGAAGTCGACCAGGATCTCGGGGCGGAGGTCATAGGCCATCACCGCCACCCAGTCGCCGGGACGCATCTGCTGAACGAAGCGATGGGAGCCCAGCCAGGCCTCGTAGAGCATCTCCCACGCCAGCACCTTGCTGTATTCGATGAGCAGCACGGCCGTCATGGGGGCGTCGATGTCCTGGAAGTTGGTGATCTCCTGCTTGACCTTGTCTTCGTAGACCTCGAAATGCTGGGCCTGGAGACCGGTGATCAGGTTGTCCTTCTTGTCGCGGACGCTGACGTCCACGCGCACCTGCTCCACCTTGACCGCCAGGGCGGCCTGTCCCTTGGGCTTGTCTTTTTCTTCCTCGATCTGTTTGCGGTCCTGCCCCATCAGGATGCCGCCGACGAGGGCGGCAGCCAACAATAAAGCGGTCATCAACAAGCGCGTGATTGGACGTCTCATAATCTTTACCAGATGCAGGTTCGATTTCAAAGGTTCGCCATGGCCCAGAGCCCTTCAAGTCTAGCACAGGGCCCCGCGGGCGGGCGGACCCGGCGCTTCCCGCGCGTGATAACATTCGCGCATGGTCGATATTCGAACAGAGGCCAAGGAAGAGCGTCTGGTCGAGCTGCTGAAGGGCTATTCCAGCGTCATCGTGGCCTTCAGCGGAGGGGTGGACAGCTCCTACCTGGCCTTCATGGCCCACCGCGCCTTGGGCCGCAAGGCCCGGGCCGTGACCGCACTCTCTCCCGCCGTGTCGCAGATGCAACGGGAAATGGCCCAGGAATTCGCGCGGCGCCACGGATTGCGCCACCGCTTTATCGACACCGCCGAGATGGATCTCGAGGGCTACACCTCCAATCCCGCCAACCGATGCTATTTCTGCAAGACCGAGCTCTACGGACGTCTGGAGAGGCTTCGCCTGGAGTGGGGCGTTGAAGCCGTCCTCGACGGAGCCAACCTGGACGATGCCAGCGACTACCGTCCGGGACGGCAGGCGGCCCGCGAAAAGAAAGTCAGCAGTCCGCTGCTGGAATGCTCGATCAGCAAGGACGAGATCCGCAGCCTTTCCCGCAAGTGGGGCCTCAAGAGCTGGGACAAGCCGGCCATGCCTTGCCTGTCTTCCCGCTTCCCCTACGGCGTATCCATCACCGAGGCGAAGCTGGCCCAGGTGGAGCAGGCCGAGGCCTTCCTGCGCGGGATGGGGTTGAGCAACTTCCGCGTCCGCCATCACGAGGAGCTGGCCCGCCTCGAGGTGGACCGCCGCGAGCTGCCGCTGTTGCTTGATGCCGGGGTCATGCAGCGGGTGCATCGGCATTTGCGCCAACTGGGCTACCTTTATGTGACCCTCGACATGAAGGGATTCCGCTCCGGTTCTCTCAATGAGGCACTGAAGAGTTGATCGTCCGGCGGGCGGACTCCATAATATCCGCATGAGAAAGCGCCTGCTCTTCGCCTCGCTCCTTTTGTCGCTGCTTGCCGCCTCTCCCGCGCCCCTCCGGCTTGAAGGGGCCAGCCGTGCGCCCGTAAAGGCAAACAAGGGGATGGTAGTCAGCACCAGCCACTACGCAAGCGATGTCGGCCGCGACATCCTGCGCGAAGGCGGCAACGCCGTCGACGCCGCGGTGGCCGTCGGCTTCGCTTTGGCCGTGGTCCATCCGGCCGCCGGAAACATCGGCGGCGGCGGTTTCATGGTCATCCACGACGCCGCGGAAGGCCGCGACTACACCATCGATTACCGCGAGATGGCGCCCGCCGGCGCTCACCGCGACATGTATCTGGACGAGGAAGGCGATGTGATTCCCGAGCGCTCCACGGTGGGATATCTGGCGTCCGGCGTCCCCGGAGCGGTGGCTGGACTGCACATGGCCTGGAAGCGCTTCGGCAGGCTGCCCTGGAAAGATCTCGTGGAACCCTCCGTGCATCTGGCCCGGGAGGGGTTCGAGGTCTCCGACGTCTTCGCCCGCTCGCTCAAGAACGCGGCCCCTCTTCTGGAACGCTTTCCCGAAAGCAAGCGCATCTTCCTCAAGAACGGCGAGTTCTGGGAAGAGGGCGAGACCTTCCGGCAACCGGAGCTGGCCGACACTCTGCAGCGCATCGCCGAGCAGGGTCCGGACGGATTCTACCGGGGAGAAACCGCCCGCCTCATCGTCCAGGACATGCGGGCCAACGGCGGCAACATCACCGAGGAAGACCTGATCAACTATCAACCCCAGATGCGGGATCCGGTCACGGGGACCTATCGGGGCTATGAAATCGTCTCCATGGGGCCTCCCAGTTCAGGCGGGGTGATTCTGGTGGAGATGCTTAACCTGATCGAACCTTATCCCATAGAGCACCTGGGATACGGCTCTTCGCGCAGCGTCCACCTGAAAGCGGAGTCGATGCGCCGGGCCTTTGCCGACCGCGCCGAGTTTCTGGGCGATCCCGACTTCACCGACCTTCCCACCGATGCGCTGGTCTCCAAGGGCTACGCCGAGCAGTGGAAACCCTCCATCGATCCTCAATGGGCCTCTCCCAGTTCGTACGTCTCCCACGCCGACGCCTACGGCTACGAATCGGAAGAGACCACCCATTACTCGGTGGTCGACGCGGAGGGCAGCGGGGTGGCCGTAACCACAACGATCAATGCGGGCTACGGTTCGGGCGTGACGGTCAAAGGGGCCGGATTTCTGCTCAATAACGAGATGGACGATTTCTCATCCAAGCCGGGACATCCCAACCTTTACGGGTTGATTCAAGGCGAAGCCAACGCGGTGGGAGCCGGCAAGCGCCCCCTCAGCGCCATGACGCCGACGCTGGTCAAGAAGGACGGCAAGCTCTACATGGTGCTGGGAAGTCCGGGCGGCCCCACCATCATCAATACTGTCTTCCAGATCATCATGAACGTCGTCGACCACGGCATGGACATCCAGGAGGCGGTGGACGCGCCGCGCATTCACCACCAATGGCTCCCCGACCAGATCCGCGCCGAGCGGGACGCGCTGGTAATGGACGTGGTTCACGCCCTGCAGAACCGGGGCCATCGCATTTCTTACGTGGGGTCCATCGGCGACGCCCACAGCGTCCTCATCGATCCTGAAGACGGAGTGCGCTACGGTGCTCCCGATCCGCGCCGGGGCGACGCAAAGGCTTCCGGGTACTAGCACTTGTCGGAACTGCTGAACATCTGGCGTCCCATGCAGGAGGCGGCTCTTAAGGCCGTCGATTCGGGAGATGCCGTAGGGCGCGGACTGCAAGGCGAGTCCGATGTCCTGGAGAGCACCAAGGGAAGCGTCTACCTGCTGGCCGTGGGGAAAGCCGCCGCGGCCATGTCTCTGGCCGCCGAAGGCTATCTGGGAGACAGGCTTGAGGCGGGACTGGCTGTCACCAAGCACGGCCACGGACTGCCCGGACTCGAGCGGGTCCGCCTGATGGAAGCCGGCCATCCCCAGCCCGATCAAGCCGGGCTGGAAGCCTCTGAGCAAGTCATCGCCTTCCTGGGTGACCACCTCGGTCCCCAGGATCTCTTGCTTCTGCTGTTGTCGGGCGGCGGATCGGCTTTGCTTCCGGCGCCCGTGGAAGGCGTTTCGCTGCAAGACAAGGCCAGGGCCATCGACTTGCTGATGGCGCAGGGCGCCGACATTCACGAGCTCAACGCCTTGCGCAAGCACCTGAGCCGCCTCAAGGGCGGACGGCTGCTCGATCACTGCGCAGGATGCCGGGTCCTGGCCCTGCTGGTTTCCGACGTGGTGGGAGACGATCCCTCTTCCATCGCCTCGGGGCCTGCGGCGGCCGATCCGACCAGCTTCCAGGACTGTCTGCGCATCCTGGAGGAGCATGAGGTTGAAGCGCGCATGCCCGCTTCGGTGATGGAGGTGCTGAAGGCCGGGGCCCAGGGCGGGCGTGGCGAGACGCCCAAGCCTGGAGATCCCCGCTTCAAGCGCGTCCGCACCCGGATCATCGCCGACAACCGCAGGGCGCTGCTGGCTGCGGCCGACGTGGCCCGGGCTCAGGGCTTCCGTCCTCTGGTGCTTTCCTCCACCCTGGAAGGCGACACCGCCGAGGCAGCCCGCTTTCACGCCTCCATGGCCCGCGAGGTCTTGCAGGCCGGACTGCCCCTTCCGGCTCCTTGCTGCCTGCTCAGCGGAGGAGAGACCACGGTACGAGTCAGCGGCGAGGGCAAAGGGGGACGCAACCAGGAATTCGCCTTGTGGTGCGCCCGCTACAGCCGCCAATTCGAACGCGAGGTGCTCTTCGTCTCGCTGGGGACGGACGGCGGAGACGGTCCTACCGACGCGGCCGGAGCCTGGAGTCTGCCGTCCACCTGCCAGCGGGCCGCCGGCCTGGGACTGGAATGCCGGGACTTCTTGCGCCGCAACGATTCCTACCACTTCTTCGAGCCTCTGGGACAGCTCCTCAAAACCGGCCCGACACATACCAACGTCATGGATGTGCGGGCTGTTCTTATTCCCAGCGGCTAGCCGGATCGGGCATGGCGGCGTCCTGGTCCATCGTCAGGATCGCCGCAAGGATGCGCCTCCCACCAGGCATGTCTCCCGTCGCTCCTTAGAGGCGGGTTGCTCTCTGGACTTGGGAAGCCCTCCCCAGACTCCTCCCACCTACCTTTGGAGCTGGCTGGCCCCGGGAAGGTGGGAGGCGCATCCTTGCGGCGATTCTCTCCAGTGTGGAGGTCCGGTTCAGCGCTCGATCAGGTCGAGGCGGATCATTCCGCCCTTTTCGAACCTCTCGGGATGAGCGCGGTTGTAGAAGTACCTCGAGGCGCCGATCACTCCTCCCAGGGCTGAGGCAACCAGGATGAAGACTATGGTGAAGAGCACCCAGTTGGCGAAAATGCCCGTCACCAGCTTCATCTCGCTTTCGAAGGTAATGGGCGGAGCGGGTTCCTTCTCTTCCACCCAGCGCACCAGCGGATCGTAGCTGACCTGATCGAGAATGCCTTCGGCATTAGATCCCGAAGCCAGTCCCACCAGAATGCCCGAGCGCTTCAGGCTCAAGCCTGCCGTCAGAGCCGAGTCCAGCAAACGCGACTCGGCCGCTCTGGCCAGGCTGGGAGTGGGATACCCGACCAGTACGAGGCCGCCGTCTTTATAGCGGGCGGTCGTCACCTCCACCCCCTCCTGCAGTCCCAGAACTGGAATCAGGGGGTCCGGGAAGAAGGGGTCGGAGTCCAATCCGGCTGCTCCCAGGTAGAAGCTGACCGAGCCGGCGATCAGGTCTTGACGGGGCAGGTTGATGACGGTCACCGGATCGACCGATTTCTCTTTCAGGGCTTGCGACAGTGCGCGGGCCGCGGGCGCCAACTGCTCGCGGGGAGAGAGTTCGTCGGCGGGGACGCGCAGGAGGGCGAAGACGCTCCCCATGGCGAGGGCCAGCGAACGTCCGCCGAAGGCGTGGCGCACGGAGAGATCGGGAAGCCTGTCTTGAGGACCGCCGCTGACCTTCTGATAGTAGCTGAGAAGCCCGAAAGCTCCGGGCGCATCCAGCATTCGAAAGAGCTTGACTTCAATCTCGGCGCCCCCGTCGGAGGGATTGAGCAGCCAATCCGAAGAATCGCGCACGGTATATTCGTCCAGCACCGTCTGGGGAACCCCCTCCAGCACGGCTGCGGACGTCAGCCTCTCAACCCGGTAGCCATCAAGACCTTCCAGTAGGGCATCCTGTGGGAAAGCAAGAGCCGAGGGAAGGGCGCCGACCAGCACAAGCAATGCGGCGGCGCCCGGGAGGTGCTTCCAATCGTAGGTCATCCTGATGAGAGGTTTGATCCCGCCAAGAGGGAAAAGTTTCATACCCTGAATTCGTCCTGCAGCGGATGTGCCCTGACCTTTCCTGCCTACTGGCGGCTTTCCGCCGAGGTGGCGGGTGCCGCCGCGGCTCCCAGCGAAACGAAGTACTGCTCGATGCCCTTGTAGAGCCCCTCGGCGATCCGCTGACGGTCCTCGGAGCGGTTCAACCGCTTTTCTTCCGCCGGGTTGCTCACGAAGCCGATCTCCGTAAGGATGGCCGGCATATTGGAGCCCACAAGTACGATGAACGGCGCCCGCTTGACGCCCCGGTTGGGGGACTTGGTGTCGTGCTCCTGCAAGTGCTCGAACAGGTGCGACTGAACCACGTGGGCCAGATCGCGCGACTCCTCATTATAGTCGCCCTTGGTGATCTGGCGCAGCAGGCCCTCCAGTTCGCGGATGGTGCGCTGCGAGCCTGCGTTTTCCCGGCTGGCTACTGCCCTCTCGTCAGCCGTGGTGGCCAGGCTCAGGTAGAAGGTCTCCAGCCCCAGGGCCTTGCGGTTGGGACTGGAATTGGCGTGGATGGAGATGAAAAGGTCGGCCCCCTTCTGGTTGGCGATGGCCGTTCGCTCTTCCAGGGGGATGAAGACGTCCTCTTTACGTGTCAGGATGACCTCGGTGCCCAGCCGTTCGCGCAGCATCTCGTCGAGGCGCTTGGCCACGTCCAATACCACTTCTTTTTCTTCCAGTCCGCCGGGCCCGATGGCGCCCGTGTCGTGGCCGCCATGGCCGGGGTCGAGGACGATGCGCCCCACCTTGAGACCCAGCGTGCGGGTCAGCGTGTAGTCTCCGTGCATGTTGGGCTTGGCAGCGGCCGTCACCTCGCGGGTGCTGCGCGTAGTGGCCGTTCCTTCGTCCAGGGCGATCTCGGCCGAAGCCGTCTTGACCGACTTGCCCTGGGCCGAATCGGCGCCTTTTTCCTCGCCGTCGCTGGCCTTGGTATCGACCACGATGCGGAAGGGGTCATGCAGCCGGAAGACCGAGGTTTCGCCCGGCTGATCGAAGTCCAGCACCACCCGTACCACGCCGGGACGGTTCTGGCCCACCCGCACGCTCTCGATGAAGACGTCGCTGACGTCGTATGAGTCGGGTAGTCCGCTGCGCATGCGGGCGTTTTGCAGATCGAAGTAAACGCGGTATGGGTTCTGCAGCACCTGCTGTTCAAAGTCGGCTTCGCCGTCGAGATCGAACACCACGCGGGTGTACTCCGGGCCTGACCAGTAGCGGATTCTCTTCAAGGTGACGGATTCTTCCGCCTGGGGGCTCGGTGAAGCCCGCGGTGCCGCGCTTGCCGCCCTTTCGGCGCTCCTGGCCGGCTGGCCGCCAAAGGCCTCCCGCTCTGATTTCAGAAAGGCGGCGCGTTTCAAGGCGCCTTCCTTGTGCTGCGTCAGCGGATACTCGCTGGCCAGGAACTCATAGTAGTGTATGGCCTTGTCAACGTCCCCCAGGGCGCCGAAACGCTGGGCCTTCTCGTCGTAAAGCCGGGCGATGTGATGAACGGCGTCGTCACTGGCCCCGTAAGTGGGGTCAAGGTCGATCACCCTATAAAAGAGTTCGATAGCCCTGACGTACTGCGCCTCTTCCCGCTGGTGCAAGTCCCGCGCATACAGCGTCCGCAGGTATTGGTTGGCCTTCCCAAACGCCTTCCGCGCCCCCTCCCGGTCGTGTCCCCAGGCAGCCAAGCCCAGCGGCACCGAACCCGCCAGGAGAAGCAGGGCTATTAGCTTCTTATAACGCACAATCCTCCCGTTCACGACACTCATCATTCTAACTCCGACCCCTGAAACGAGCCCGCCGGGGCTCGGATTTCCAATTTCCAGGTGGCCAGCTCTCAATGGGAATGGGTCTCTTGGCCTTGTGAGTGGGGGATTGGATCTTGGGGCTTCGACCGGAGGTCGCTACCGGGTGCCTCCGGTGAGGTCGACGTCGACTACGCGGGAGCGGGGGCGGGTGGCGGCTTGGCGGGAGACTTCCTGGCTGGGGGTGTTGGTGAGGAGGATGCTGCCGTCGGGCATGACGACGCGGTAGATGGTGTTGCGGCGCACCGAGCGGTGATCTTCAAGAGCCGGCTGGTAGAGGGCCATGACCTTCTCGATGTAGCGTTCGGTTTCTTTGTAGGGCGGAATGCCTCCATACTTGCGAACCGCGCCGTCGCCCGCGTTGTAGGCGGCCAGAATCAGGTCGAGGTCATCGAAGTTCTTGCGCAGGTATCGCAGGTACTTGACGCCGCCCTCGATGTTCTGGGCTGGATCGAAGACGTCGCGCACACCCATCTGGCGCGCCGTGTCGGGATGCAACTGCATCAGTCCGCGGCAGTTCTTGTTGGAGATGACGTCGGGTTGAAAGGCGCTTTCGACGGCGATGATAGCCTTGACCAGGTTCTCGTCTTCGCCATAGCGACCGGAGATCTCGCCGATCAGGTCGTCGTAGGCGTCGGAACCGGGCAGGCGCTCCAGGCGGGGTGAAACCGGAGCCGCCGCCGTCTGGCTGCCGCGCCGCGTGGCGCCGACATGGCCGCGGTAGGGGACGGCGCCCTTATGACGTTCGCCGCCCAGATTGCTGTAGACGCGCGTGCCGTCCTGGCGGGTATAGGTATAGACCTGCTGGGCCCACAAGTCTCCCCCCATCAGTCCCGCCAGACATAAAAACAGCGCAAGCCTAGCCATACGTCCTTTCAAGATGTCCCAAGCGCGCAGAAAGACGAGTGATCTTCCGCACACATCGCCAAGTATGGCAGAATTTCTCCGCCATCGGAGCCTCAATTCGCTCACTCAGGCCTTTTCAGAGACGAAGTCGTAGGCTCGCTGCAGGGCTTTGGGGAGGCCGGAAGGGTCTTTGCCGCCGGCTTCGGCCATCTGGGGACGTCCGCCGCCGCCGCCGCCTACCAGCGGCGCTACCTCGCGGATGAGGTCGCCGGCGCGGATGCGGTCGGTGAGGTCGTCGCTGACCATGGCCACCAGCGCCGCTTTGCCGTTTTCCGACGTGCCCAGCAACACCACTCCGCTCTTGAGCTGGTTGCGCAGACGGTCGGCCAACTGGCGCAGGGCATTGCGGTCGAGTTGCTCGACCTGGCGGGCCAAGACCTTGATGCCTTTGATTTCACGGGCTTCCCGCAAAGCGTCTCCGCTCTGTGTCTGCGCTACTTTAAGCTGCAGCTCCTCAACCTTTTTCTGAGCCTCCTTGAGTTCGCGGGAGAGGCGCTCAACGGCCTCGGTCACCTCATCGCGGCGGACATGCAGGTCTCCCGAAACCTCCTCCAGAAGGCTCTCGCTGTCGAGGACGCGGTTCAGGGCCGCCTCCCCCGTCAGCGCTTCAACCCGGCGCGTCCCGGCCGAAATGGAGGACTCGCTGACGATGTGAAAGAGCCCGATATCGCCGGTGCGCTGGACATGGGTCCCGCCGCACAGTTCCAGCGAAAAATCGGCAATATCGACCACCCTGACCTGCTCGCCGTACTTTTCGCCGAAAAGGGCCATGGCGCCCTTCTTAAGGGCCTCGTCGAGGCCGAGCAGTTCGGTCTCCACCGCGATGTTTTCGCGGATCTTGCGGTTGACCATTTCTTCGATCTCGCGCAGTTCCAGAGCCGTCACCGCCTTGTAGTGGGAGAAGTCGAAGCGCAGGCGTTGCGGAGCCACCAGCGAGCCGGATTGCTTGACGTGGGGTCCCAGGACTTCGCGCAGGGCGGCGTGAAGCAGATGGGTGGCGGTGTGATTTCGCTGCGTGTCCCAGCGCAGCTCGCGGCTCACGTAAGAACGCACCGTCTCACCTTTGCTGAGCTTGCCGTGCTGAACCTGGACGCGGTGCAGACGCAGGCCGGTCACGGGACTTTGCACGTCCAGGACGGAAGCCTGGGCGCCGTCGGTGGCGATGCGTCCCTTGTCTCCCACCTGTCCGCCGGCCTCGGCGTAGAAGGGGCTCCGGTCCAGCACCACATGGCCCTCGTCTCCTTCTTTCAGGACTTCGACTTCCTCGTCTCCTCTGAGGAGAGAGAGGATCGTCCCCTCGACGTCCTCGGTGTCGGTGTAGCCGGTGAATTCGGTGGGCAAGCCCCGCTCGGCCATTTCCTGATACTTGGGGGCGGCCTTCTTGCCTTCTCCCCCCTTCCAACTGGCGCGGGCCCGCCGGCGTTGCTCCTCCATACAGGAATCGAATCCCTGCTCATCGATCTTCAGATCCCTGTCCTGAGCGACTTCGCGGGCCAGGTCGAGAGGGAAGCCGTAGGTGTCGTAGAGACGGAAGAGTTCATCGCCGGGGATGGTGTCGCTCTTCCTCTTTTCCACCGAATCGATGATCTCGTCGAGCCGGGTCAAGCCGTGATCGAGGGTGGCCGAGAACTTTTCCTCTTCGTTGCGCACGATCTTGGCGGCGTAGTCGCGTCCTTGCTGCAGTTCGGGATAGGCGTCCTGCATGATCTTGGCCACCAGGGCCGTGAGGGTGTAGAGAATCGGCTCGGTGCGCCCCAGCATTTTGGCGTGGCGGATGGCGCGCCGCACGATCTTGCGCATGACGTAGCCGCGCCCCTCGTTGCCCGGGATCACGCCGTCGCTGATGAGGAAAGCGCAGGCGCGGGAGTGGTCGGCCAGGATCCGCAGGCTGACGTCGGTGTCTTGGTCCTCGCCGTAGCGGACTCCGATGATGCGGCAGGCTTCATCGATCAGCGGCTTGAAGAGATCGGTTTCCCAGTTGCTGTCGACGCCCTGCAGCAGGCTGGCCAGGCGCTCCAGCCCCATTCCGGTATCGATGGAAGGCGAGGGCAGGGGAGTCATCGCTCCCGAACCGTCGCGGTCGTATTGCATGAAGACCAGGTTCCAGACCTCGAAATAGCGTTCCGGATTGGTCTCAGGGTTGCCACCCCCGTGGCCGGTGAGGTCGAAGTGGATCTCCGAGCAGGGACCGCAAGGTCCGGTGTCGCCCATGGCCCAGAAGTTATCGGCTTCACCCAACCGGAAGACCCTCTCCTGGGGCAGTCCGATGTGCTTGCGCCACAGATCGTAAGCCTCGTCGTCCTCGCGGTAGACGGTGGCCACTAACTGGTCCTTGTTCAGCCCGTAGACCTCGGTACACAGTTCCCATCCATATTCGATGGCGCCCTTCTTGAAGTAGTCGCCGAAGGAAAAATTGCCCAGCATCTCGAAGAAGGTGTGGTGGCGGGCGGTGCGTCCCACGTTTTCCAGGTCGTTGTGCTTGCCGCTCACCCGCATGCACTTCTGGCTGGTGGCAGCGCGATTGTACTCCCGCTTCTCCAGTCCCAGGAAAACGTCCTTGAACTGGTTCATTCCGGCGTTGGTAAACAGCAAGGTGGGGTCGTTGCGGGGAACCAGGGAACTGGACCGCACGCGCTTGTGGCCCCGTTCTTCGAAATAGCTGAGGAACGTTTCGCGAATCTCGGATGCTGTCTTCATGGCGTCGCTCATCATAATACAGGCAAGATGGATTCGGCGTGGAGGGCCTCAGGCCTCGGGATCCCACTCCAGGCGGCTGAAATAGGGGTCCAGGCAGGCCCGTATCCGGGCCGGACGGTGGCCCATGCGCAGGCAGCGGTCGTAGAGCTTCTTCAACTCGCGGGCGGTTTCAGGCCGGCCCCGCAGGCGCAACCAGTTGTCGACGATGCGCTGCAAGGCCTGGCTCTCGCCCTGCTCGGACTCAGCCGCCGCCAGGGCCTTGGCGATAGCGGCACCGCCGATCTTGTGGCTTTGCAGATCGAGCTTGATGCGCCGGTCGCCCCAGGCCTTGTCGAGGCGGCACAGGCGGGCCCGCTGAAGGGCGAACTGGGCGTCGTCGAGGAATCCCTGGCGGACCAGCTTGCTCAGGGCCTCCTCGATCTCATCCGGGGAATGGCGGCTCTTCAACTTGCGCCGCAACTCGAAGCTGCTGTGAGCGCGCTTGGCCAGCATGGCCACGGCTCGAAGGTAGGCGGATTTGGACTCGCTCACAGGTCTTCAGTAG
Organism: Acidobacteriota bacterium; assembly: GCA_035471785.1. Lineage (NCBI taxonomy): Bacteria > Pseudomonadati > Acidobacteriota > Acidobacteriota bacterium. Next base: position 19,124 of record DATIPQ010000038.1, on the reverse strand, counting down.
AACTGACGATGCCGCGGATGCGCAACTGCAGATCTTCGCGCGAGGAGGCGTTGGCCAAGGCATCATCTTTGCTGATGCGTCCTTCCGTGTAGTGATCGAAAATGGAGCGGTCGAAGGACTGCATTCCGTACTGGGTATAGCCCGTCTCCAGCGCCTGCTTGATCTCTTTGGTCTTGTGCGGATCTTCGATGAGGCTGCGCACGTACTCGGTATTGCGCAGAATCTCCACTGCCGGGACGCGTCCGTCGAAGATGGAGGAGCGGATCAGGCGCATGGAAATGATGGCGCGCAGGCTGGAGGCCATTCGAAAACGGATGTCCTGCTGCTGATGGGCGGGGAAGATGGCGATGATGCGGTTGATGGTTTCGATGGTGTCGGTGGTGTGCAGGGTGCTCAGCACCAGGTGGCCCGTTTCGGCCGCCTGCAGGGCCGTCTGGACGGTTTCGTAGTCGCGCATCTCACCGACCATGATGATGTCGGGGTCCTGGCGCAGCGCACCGCGCAGGGCGGCGCCGAAGTTCTCGGTATCCAGCTTGACCTCGCGCTGGGAGATGAACGCCTCCTGATCGCGGAAGTAATATTCGATGGGGTCTTCGATAGTGATGATGTGGGCGGAGCGGTTCCTGTTGACGTGCTGGATCATGGAGGCCAGGGTGGTGGACTTTCCGCTTCCCGTGGTCCCCGTCACCAGCACCATACCGCGCCGCTCCAGGGCGATGTCGGCCAGCACCGGGGGAAGGTTGAGCTCCTCCATTCCGGGCACGCTGTCTGAGATGACCCGCATCACCATCGAGATGGAGCCGCGCTGATGGAAGACCGCCAGGCGGAAGCGTCCGACCCCCCCGATGGAGAAAGAAAGGTCGATTTCGGCCCGCTGAGTGAGGGCCTCGCGCTGGCGGGCGTTGAGCAGATGCTGAGCCAGGTCCAGGGTGTCTTCCTTGGTGACGGTGGGAAACTGCTCAGCCGCGCGCAACTCTCCCAGAATCCGCATCTGGGGAACCGACTCCGCCTTGATGTGGATGTCTGAAGCCTCGTTCTCGATGGCCGCCTTGAGCAGGCGTCGTAAATCGATCATGTCGTCGTTCCCGGCCGCTCCTCCCCGATCTTACTACCTATCGGACAGATCTGTGTTCGCAATTAGTACGGTCGGGAGACATTTGGAAGTTCGACGTTCGCAAGTCGAATGTCGGACCTGGTCAGCCTACCGGGGTGAGCCATCGGTGACGGTCGGCCACCTTGCCTTCGACGATCTCGAAGAAGGCCTTTTGCAAAGCCTCGGTCACGGGTCCCCTGCGGCCCTCGCCTACGGGACGGTCGTCGATAGAGCTGATCGGGGTGATCTCGCAGGCGGTCCCGGTAAAGAAAACCTCGTCGCACAGATAGAGCATCTCGCGCGGCAAGGCCTGCTCTTTGACGGTGAAGCCCAGCTCGCGCGCCAAGGTGAGGACGCAATCGCGGGTAATGCCGGGCAGAATGGCGTGGACCAGCTCGGAGGTGTAGATGACGTCGTCGCGCACCAGGAAGAGGTTCTCGCCGCTGCCCTCGCTGATCAGGCCCTGAGTGTCCAGGGCGATGCCTTCTTGGTAGCCCCGCGCCTCCGCCTCCATCTTGACCAGGACGCTGTTGAGATAGTTGCCGGCCGCCTTGGCGATGGTGGGAAAGGTGTTGGGAGCGGCCCGGTTCCAGGAACTGGTGCAGACCTTGACGCCCTTCTCCTGCGACTCCTCGCCCAGGTACTTGCCCCATTCCCACACCATGATGAAGGACTGGATCTCGGCCAGCTTAGGATTGACTCCGATGGCCCCCTGACCGCGCAAAATGATGGGACGGATGTAGCAGGCCTCGAGCCGGTTGGCCTTGATGGTCTCCAAAATGGCCGCCTGGAACTCCTCGGGAGTGAAGGGAATCCGGGTGCGGTAGATGCTGCAGGAATCGTAAAGGCGGCGCACGTGTTCAGGCAGCCGAAAGACCTCGGAGCCCCGCGAGGTGCGGTAGCAACGGATGCCCTCGAACCAGGCGGTGCCGTAGTGTACCGAGTGGGATACAACGTGGATGCGGGCGTCGTCCCAGTCGATCAGCTCCCCGTTGTGCCACACCTTGTCGGCTCGGATTTCACTCATTGCGCAAAGGATAGGGAGGGGTGAAGGCAGAGTCAAGCCGAAAGAGCGGGCCCGCCCGGAGGTGCGGCTCTACTTGGCGTAGTATCCCTTGCGGACGCGCACCTTGAGTCCGTCTTCGCGGGCTCTTTCCAGCACCACGTCCACATCGCGCCACTCTCCGTCGCCTAGAGGCCGCGAGGGCGCGTAGGCGATGCGGTATTGGTTGCGCAGGTCGCTGGCGATTTGAGGAAAGATCTCGTCCAATTCTCGGATGTCCTCGGGGAAAAAGGCCTGTCCGCCCGTGTACTCGGCGATTTGGGTGATGTCCCTTTGCACTTTTTCGCGCTCGCTGGCCCCCTTGAAGACCCCGAACAACCCCTTGTCGTCGCTCAAGTCGTCGGCCAGAAAGGCCACGACATAGATCTGGGTGTCGGCTTCGCGGACTTTCTCCAGCAACTCGGGCTGCTGGTAATAGCTGTCTTTGTCCTCTCCGTCCGTGAAAACCAGCAGAGCCTTCTTCTGCTCGCTGCCCTCCCGGGCCTGGTCGACGGCCAGATAAATGGCGTCGTAAAGAGCGGTTCCGCCTGAGATGATGATGTTGTCGAGGGCGTCGCGGATGTCGGCCGGGTCGCGGGTGAAGGTCTCCTCCAGCGAAACCTCGTTCTTGAACTCGATGAGGAAGAGTTCGTTCTCGGGATGGTTGGCGTCGAGGAACTTCGAGGTGGCCTGGTTGACCCAATCGAAGCGCCCTCGCATCGATCCGCTCGAGTCCATCACGATGCCGATGGTGGAGGGGACGTCGTCAAGGCCGAAGTAGGTGATCTCCTGCTCGACCTTGTCTTCGAAGACGCGGAAACGGTCCCGGCCCAAACCGGCCACCAGGTGGCCTTCCTGATCGTAGACCGAAACGTAGAGCACCACCTGCTCCACCGACGCCTTGAAGCGAGGTGTCTGATCGGAACCGGAAGTGTCTTGACCCAGGGCCGGCACCCCGATCAGGGCCGCCGCCGAAGCCAAAATAAGTGTCCTGCCAAACACGGAGAGTACTTTATACATGCGTTGTTCTGAGATGCAAACCTGCAGGCGATGTTTCAGGCTTCGCGCCACGCGCTTCGCCAATTCCCAAGACCCGGTTTCCAACTCGCAAACGAAGGGAACTTGGAACCTGCGCGCTAGCGCCTGGGAGCGTAGTAGCTGGTCCTGTGGCGGATGCTCAGGCGCGGCAGTCCCTCGGGAGGATCGACGCGCACCTCCAGGTCGCGGTACTCATCGTCGCTGGGACCGGCGTTGGAGTTGAAGCCCAGCACGTACTGATGACGCAGTTCCGAATGGATGTAGTCGACGTAGTAGCTCAACTGCTGAAAACTGCCCGGATAGAAGATGCGTCCGCCGCTGATATCGGTCAGCCTCTTGAGCACGCTGACCCCGTAGCCCGCTTCTCCCCGCTCGGCCAGGGCGTAGATTTGGGCCTGGGCCTCGGCGGCCACTTCAGCGATGTCTTCGAAGGTGTAGCGATCTGAATTGGTCTCGCCGTCTGAAACCACGATCAGCGCCTTTTTATCGAATTGTCCCTCTTCGATTTTCTCCAGGCCCAGGTAGATGGCGTCGTAGAGGGCGGTTTGGCCGGTGGGCTTGGTCCAGGCGATCTTGTTGACGATCTCCTGTCGGCTGCTGGTGAAGTCCTGCACCAGTGCGGAACGCTGGTTGAAGGTGATGAGGAAGTACTCGTCACGGCTGTCGCCCTGGTCCATGAAACGCTGCAAGGAAGACCGGGCCGTGGCGATGTTGTCCTTCATGGAGCCGCTGGTGTCCAGGATCAGCCCCACGCTGACAGGACTGTTGGAAGTGCCGAAGTAGACGATCTCCTGTTCCACTTTGTCTTCGAAGACCCGGAAGTCCTCTTTTTGCAGTCCCGTGATGAAGCGGTTGAGCGGATCGGTGACGGTGGTGCGCACCAATACCAGGTCCTGGCTCACGCGGATGCGCGGTATTTGCTGGGTGCCGTCCTTCTTGGACTCGACCACGCGGTCCTGGGCGGTCAGGGGGTAGGCGAAGGAAAGCAGCGCAAGGCAGGCCGGCAGGCCGGCCGCAAAACACTTGCAGACAATTTGTCGCAGGGATCGGCTCAGGGACATCACGGTCATTTGGATTCAATCCTGCCACAAAAGTATCAATGTCAGTCGCGTTGATCGACTTCCTTGAAATAGTTGGCCTCGACCAGCACGTCGCGGGGCTTGGTTCCGTCGGGGGGCGACACCAGCCCTTCGTGCTCCATCATGTCGAGCAGACGGGCGGCGCGTCCGTAGCCGATGCGGAAGCGCCGTTGCAGCAATGAAGTGGAGGCCTTGCGGGTTTCCACCACGAAGCGGGCTGCCTCGTCGAAGAGATCGTCTTCCATATCGCCGATGTCGACCAGTCCGCTCTCGTCTTCTTCCTGGCTGTCCAGGATTTCCTCCTGATACTGAGGCTGGGCTTGCTCGCGCAGGAAGGCGGTGATTTTAGCGATTTCTTTTTCGCTCACGTATGGACCGTGCAACCGCACCAGGCGCGAGGTGGAGGGAGGCAAAAAGAGCATGTCGCCCATTCCCAAAAGGCTCTCGGCCCCGTTGCCGTCGATGATGGTGCGCGAGTCGATGCGCGAGGAGACGCGGAAAGACATGCGGCAGGGGAAATTGGCCTTGATGAGTCCGGTGATGACGTCCACCGAGGGCCGCTGGGTGGCCAGGATGAGGTGGATGCCGATGGCCCGGGCCATCTGAGCCAGGCGCGTCAGCGAGGCTTCCACCTCTTTGCCGGCGGTCATCATCAGGTCGGCCAGTTCGTCGACCACGATGACGATATAGGGCAGGGGAGTGCATTCCTCGGCCCCCTGGGCCTCCAGCTCGTCCCCTTTCTCCCGCATCAGGGCGTTGAACTGGGCGATGTTGCGGACGCCGTGACGGGCCAGCAGCTTGTAGCGCTGCTCCATCTCGTTGACCGCCCAGGCCAGCGCGTTGGAAGCCTTCTTGGGATCGGTGACGATGGGGGTCAGCAGGTGGGGGATGTCGGCATAGAGCCCCAGCTCCAGGCGCTTGGGATCGACCATGATGAATCGCACCTGGGAAGGCTGGGCCTTGTAGAGAATCGAACAGACCATGCAGTTCAGGCCCACGCTCTTGCCCGATCCGGTGGCGCCGGCGATGAGCAGGTGAGGCATGCGGGCCAGGTCGGCGAGGTAGGTGGTGCCGTTGATGGTCTTTCCCAGCGCCAGGGTGATGGGTGACTGGGCTTGGTGAAAGGCTCCCGAAGCCAGGATTTCGCGCAGGAAAATGGTCTGGCGGTTGTCGTTGGGGACTTCCACTCCCACCGTGTTCTTGCCGGGAATGCGGTCGATGCGCACCGACTCGGCTTTCAGTCCCAGGCACAGGTCCTGCTCCAGGCTGGTGACCTTGGAGTACTTGACTCCGGCGTCGGGCTTGTACTCGAAGGTGGTGACGACGGGTCCGGGATGAATCTGCAGCACGTTGCCGTGGACGTCGAACTCGGCGTACTTGTTCTTGAGCTGCTGGGCCCGCGTGAGCAGGGCGGCCTTGTTGATGTGAGCCTTTTCGTCGGCTTCGCGCAGGAAATCGAGGGAAGGCAGTTTGACCTCGCGTCCCTCGCTCAACTCGGGAAAGAGCGGATACTCGTTCTTGCCCTTCTTGCCTGAGAGGCGGGCGGCGTACTCCTCTTCCAGCTTGACCTTGGGCTGCTCTAGCGAGCCGCCCAGCGCCTCTTGATCGGACGGGCCTTCCCAGGGGGCTTCTTCTTCGATGGGTATGGGCTCGGGAGCCGCTGCATTGCCCTCGCTCCGGCCCCGGGTCTGGCCGGCTGCGTCCCGTTTCAGCAGTGAGTGGCTGACCCAGGAGGGCAGACGCCAGCGGCGGGCGCCCAACCACTCCAGCCAGGCATCCACCGAAAGGCGGGTGGTGGCCACCAGGGTGACCAGGACGGCAGCCAGTACGATGAGGAGCGAACCGGGCCGGTTGAAGTAAACCAGCATCTTTTGAGCCAGCACCGAGCCCACGACCCCTCCGGGAGAGAATCCGGCAGGCTGGGGTGTTATCGATTGCAGCAGGCTGAGTCCGGTAGCCAGGGCCGCCAGCAGCACGGCCAGGGCCACCGCCTTGAGCTTGAGTCCGCTGAGCGGAGCGCGGCCGCGCAAGCGCCGATAGCCCAGCATGAAGAAGACCAGCGGCAGCAGCAGCGCAGGGAAGCCCAGTACTTGATAGAGGCTGTCGGCCAGCCAGGCGCCGAAGCGTCCCGCGTAGTTGGCGATGTCGCCGGCCGGCGAGGAGACGTTCCAGGAGGGGTCCTGCGAGCTGTAGCTGAACAGGGCCAGCACCAGCAAGCCCGCTACCGCCATCAGCGAGAGGCCGTAGAGTTCGTTGAGCTTCTTGACTTGCTCCATCATTTCACCACCTGGCCGTCATTGTAGCCTGTTCGCGGGCCCCGAGTTGCTATATTTCCAGAGTCACCGGCAGGATCATGGGACGCTTGCCGGTCTTCTTGCGCAAGAAGCGCTTGAGGCGTTTGCGCACTTCTTCCTTGAAGAGGTCTTCGTCGCGCAGTTTCTCGGCGTCGGTCTCCTCGATGGCGTCGATGACGATTTGCTTAGCCGCTTCCAGCAGGTCTTCGGCGTCCTCCATGAGGACAAAGCCGCGGGAGATGATCTCGGGATCGCCGATCAGTTCGCCTGCGAAGCGGTCCATGCGCATGAGCACCACCAGGAAGCCGTCCTCGGAGAGAAAGCGGCGGTCGCGCAGTACCAGTTCGTGGACTTCTCCGGTGTAGCCCTCGTCGATGAAGCGGCGTCCGGCGTGGACGTGGTCGACCACCTCGGCTTTCTCCTGGCTGATGCTGAGGACGTCCCCGTTTTCGATCAGGTGGATGTTCTCTTGCGGGATGCCTTGCTCGCGCGCCACCACCGTGTGTTCCTTCAACTGGCGGTAGTCGCCGTGGATGGGGATGAAGTAGCGGGGGCGGATGAGGCTGATCATCAGCTTGAGGTCTTCGCGGAAGCCGTGCCCCGAGGCGTGCACCTTTGCGTCCGAGGACATGACCACGCGGGCTCCGCGCCGGTAGAAATGGTCGACCATGGCGCCGATGCGCATCTCGTTGCCAGGGATGACGCGGGTGGAGAGGATCACCAGGTCGCCCTCGCTGATGCCGGCTCCCCGGAATTCGTCCAGGGCCAGCCGGCTCATGGCCGACATGGGCTCGCCCTGGCTTCCCGCCGCAAGGATGATGACCCGGTCGGGATCGAGGTCGCTGATCTGGTTGGTGTTGATCAAGATGTCGGTGGGCACCTTGAGATAGCCCAGATCGGAAGCGATGTGCAGGTTCTGATTGAGGCTGCGTCCCGCCAGGGCCACCTGGCGGCCGAACTCGCGGGCCAGGTCGAGGACGATCTGCATGCGGTGGATGCTGCTGGAGAAGCAGGAAATGACCACCTTGCCTTCGGCTTTGCGGAAAAGGCCCCGGAAAGGCTCCCACACCGAGTGCTCGGAAGGGCACAGTCCCGGAGCGTGAGAGTTGGTGCTGTCCGAGAAAAGGGCCAGGACGCCCTCTTCGCCATGGGCCGCCAGGCGGTGAAGGTCGCTGGTGATGCCGTCGATGGGAGTCTGGTCGAACTTGAAGTCGCCCGTCCACAGCAGCCGTCCGGCCGCGCACTGGATGGCGAAGGCGAAGGACTCGGGAAAGGAGTGGGTGACCCGGATCGGCTCTACCGTGAAATCGCCTGCCTTGACCGGCTTGCGGGCCTCCAGCGTGCGCAGTTCGACCTTGGAGTCGAGTCCGCGTTCCTTGAGACGGTTTTCCACCAGCCCCAGCGTCAGAGGACTTCCGTAGACGGGCACGTTGATCTCGTCCACGATGTAGGAAACGGCGCCGATGTGGTCCTCATGTCCGTGGGTGAGGAAGATGGCCTTCACTTCATCGCGGTGCTTGAGCAGGTAATCGATTTCGGGGACCACCACGTTGACGCCCAGCTCGCTTCCTTTGTCGCTGCGGGGGAAGGTCATTCCGGCGTCCACCAGAATGGCCGTATCTTTGCTGCGGAGGACCGAGCAGTTCATGCCGAACTCGCCCACGCCCCCCAAAGGTATGACTTCTATTGATTTGTTCATCGCTTAGGGGCGAATTATAACACCCGGCACAGACACAGAAAGGCCTGCAAATCGAGTTGTTCGGGGCGCAGGCGGGCTTCGATGGCGCAGGACCCCAAGGCCTGCCGGATGCTCTCGTCGTCGAAGGCTCCCTTGAGGTTGTTGTAGAGCGTCTTGCGCCGGTGGCGGAAGGCGATGCGCACCAGGCGGTGAAAAGCCTTGGCCTCCGGCGTGTCGGGACGGCGATCGAGCGGAGTCAGCGCCAGCACGCTTGACATGACTTTGGGCGGCGGACGAAACGATCCCGGACGCACGTCGAATCCCGTCTCTACCGCGAAGTGATACTGCAGCGAAAGAGTCAGCGAGCCATAGTCCTTCCCGCCCGGCCCGGCGGCCACCCTCCGGGCCACTTCCTTCTGGATCATGAAGACGGCGCGCTGAAACCTGTCCAGGCCCGTGATCATCTTCAAGAGTATGCGGGACGCGATGTTGTAAGGCAGGTTGCCGACGATTTTGACAGGCGCCTCCTCTACACTGTCCCCATGGTTGGAAGCGAGGCTGAGCGGGGCAAGTTCTTGCCAATCGAGAGAGAGAACGTCGCCCTCGACCACTTCCAGCCGTTCCTGCATCTCTTGCGCGATGCCTTGGCCCCGGCGCAGGCGTTCAGCCAGTTGAGGGTCGACCTCGACGGCGCGCACCCGGGCTCCGGCTTGCAGCAGGGCCCGAGTCAACTGTCCCGTACCCGGTCCGATTTCAAGGACCCGCTGGCGGGGACGGATGCGGGCGAAGCGGACGATTTTATGACAAATGTTCTCGTCGGTCAGGAAGTGCTGGCCGAGGGATTTATTAGGACGGACGCTCATGCGTAACGTCCGATATGGTAGCATGGGCTCGCCTGTGAAGGGCCTGCGCGGAACTCAGTTTGGAGGCAGATAAATGAGCAGCAACGTTCACGAAGTCAACGATTCCAATTTCAAGACAGAAGTCCTCGAGGCCGATGTGCCTGTGTTGGTCGATTTCTGGGCTCCCTGGTGCGGTCCCTGCCGCCAGTTGGCCCCCACCGTCGACAAGGTGGCCGGCCAGTACGGCGACCGTGCCAAGTTCGTCAAGCTCAACGTCGACAACAACCAGGAGACCTCGGCCAAGTACAACATCAAGGGGATTCCCACGCTGTTGCTTTTCAAAGACGGCGTCATCAAGGACCAGATCGTTGGAAACACCTCGGGCGAGAACATCTCCCGCATGATCGACAACCAACTGCAGGCTCGCCAGTCCGCCTGACATGGGGCTGAGCAGGCGCTTGTGATTTTGATTCAGCCGGGCCATCGAGGCCGTCGGGCAGCCGCTTGACCGGCGTCCGCCGGACTCGATGGCCCGGCTGTGTGTTGGGGCGGACGGACAGGGGAATGGCCAACGTAATCATTGTGGGGACCCAGTGGGGCGACGAAGGCAAAGGCAAAATCGTCGACCTGATCACCGAACGCTTCGACGTGGTGGCCCGCTACCAGGGCGGACACAACGCCGGACATACCGTCATCATCTCCGGCAAGAAGTACGTCCTGCACCTGATTCCCTCGGGCATCCTTCATCCCGACAAAGCCTGCGTGATCGGCAACGGAGTGGTCGTCAATCCCTTCGCGCTGCAGGAAGAGATCGAGATGCTGCCCGAGATCGATTTCCAGGGACGGCTCTTCGTCAGCAACCGCGCCCACCTCATCATGCCCTACCATCCCGCCGTTGAAGGCGGCGAGGAACGCCGCCTGGGACCCGACGCCATCGGAACCACCTCGCGCGGCATCGGGCCCTGCTACGAAGACAAGATGGGACGCCGCGGCCTGCGCCTGGGCGACCTTGAGCGTCCGGAGGCCTTCCGCAAGCGCCTCGAAGAACGCGTCCGCCTCAAGAACGAGGTGCTCAAGCACGTTTACGGCGTCCAGCCTCTGGACAGCGAGAGCATCTACCGCGACTACATGGAGCTGGCGCCCCAGATCCTGCCCTTTGTCACCGATACCGCCGAGTATCTCAACGGCGCCATCGCCCAGGGCAAGAGCGTCCTCTTCGAGGGGGCTCAAGGAACCCAGCTCGACGTCGACCACGGAACCTATCCCTTCGTGACCTCATCCAACGCCACCGCCGGCGGCGCCTGCGTCGGCACCGGAATCGGCCCCAGCCGCATCGACGGCGTCATCGGCATCGCCAAGGCCTACACCACCCGGGTGGGCAGCGGCCCCTTTCCCACCGAACTGACCGACGAGGTGGGCGAGCACATCGGCAAGGTGGGAGCCGAGTTCGGGGCCTCCACCGGACGTCCCCGCCGCTGCGGATGGTTCGACGCCGTGGTGGTGCGCTACGCCGCACTCATCAACGACCTCTCCACCCTGGTCATCACCAAGCTGGACGTCCTCGACGAGCTGGACGAGATCAAGATCTGCACCGGCTACCGCTACCGCGGCGAGACGCTGCGCTTCTTCCCCGTCGACATGGAGGTCCTCGACGACATCGAGCCCGTCTACGAGTCCCACCCCGGATGGAAGACCGACACCACCCGCATCCAGAACTACGACGACCTCCCCCGCCAGGCCCGCGACTACCTCAACCGCCTCTCCGATCTGATCAAGACCGACATCTCCATCATCTCGCTGGGCCCCGACCGCGACGAAACCATCATCCTGGAAGAAAACCCCCGCCTGAAAGCGTTGCTCTAGCTGTAGCGAGCGACCTCATACCGCCGAGGGCAATTGAGCCTTCACCGCGGTCGCTGAAACTTGACCCGTGTGTGAACTTGTTGGCCACCTAGTGGCCCTAGCCGAGCGCCTGGGAGCTCTTCTTCTCCTCAAGGGTATTCTCCACCAGGCTAAGAAAAAGTTCTTGTCGAGACAGGGCCAAGCTGCTATTATCAGGTTTCGATATATCAGATTTTGATAGTAAAGGGAATGCTTGTATGGCCACTCACAACCTGACCAGGACGAACTACTACATCCTGCTGGCTTTGTCCGACCGCGGACGTCATGGATTGGGGATAGCGGCCGAGGTCGAGCGTTTCACGGACGGTGAGATCGTGCTGGGGCCCGGACTTCTTTACGGCTCCATCAAGCGCCTGGCCGAGGAAGGGCTGATCGAGGAAGCCGAGGCCGGGGGCTGCGGGGGCGCCGATCCCCGGCGGCGTTATTACCAGCTCAGCGCGGCGGGACGGGCGGCTCTGCAAGCCGAGGTGAGCCTGCAATCGCGCATTTTGGCCGAAGCCCGGGCCAAGAAGGCAGCGGGGGAGTCGTCCTGATATGAAAGACCGGCGTCCGCTGTCGGAAAAGCTCTTCCGCGTTCTGCTTCGGCTCTATCCTTCCGCCTTGCGGGAGTCCTACGGCGACCCCATGACCGAGCTTTTCAAGGAGCGCCTGGGCCGAAAAAGGCACAGGGTCTGGGGGACGCTGGCCAAGGACCTCTTCAAGACCTGGATCCACCACCTGCGGACGGGCCGGCGGCCCCCCGGCGCGCCACTCAAGGGCCGCCCCGCGATCTACCTGCGCGATCTGACCTCGGACCTGCGCCTGGGAGTGCGGCTGGCCCTGCGCCATTGGCGCCATTCGCTGGTGGCGGTGTTGGCCCTGGGAGCAGGGGTGGGTGTGGCCACTTATGCCTTCGGCGTTTACTACGGGTCGTTCGGCCGGGGACTCCCTGTCTCTGAGCCCCAGCGCGCCGTTCACGTCTCGGCCGCCCTTCCTTCTCAGGGACGTCCTCATATGGACCTGGGCCTGGCCGACTTCTGGGAAATCCGCCGCGCCGCGTCCACCCTCGAGGACCTGGCCGCTTACTGCAGCGACCAAGTCAACCTGGCCAGCCCCGGACGTCCGCCTCAGCAGGTGGAGGCGCTCTACGCCACCGCCTCGCTCTTCCCCCTGCTGGAGGCGTCCCCGATGTTGGGGCGGGCTTTGCTGGAGCACGACCACCAGGCCTCGGCGCCCTCGGTGGCGGTGCTGGGATACGGGCTTTGGAGCAGCCGCTTCCAATCGCGGCGGGACATCGTGGGCGAGACGGTCACCGTCGACGGCGCCCCGGTGGAGATCGTGGGGGTCATGCCCCGCCACTTCAGCTTCCCCTGGATCGGGATGCAACTCTGGCTGCCCCTGCCCCTCGCGGACCACTCCTCCCCCTCAGCCGGCATGGGCGTAGACGGGCTGGGCCGCCTTTCGGAAGGGGCCGGCTTGTCGGCGGTCCAAGCCCAACTGGACGCGCTGGCTGAGAGTCTGCGAAATGCCCGTCCCGAGAGCCACCAGGGATACGAACTGCGCGTCCGCCCCTTTGCCCACGCCTACCGTTCGGCCACCATGATCACCCAGATGCGCCTCACCACCTGGGCGGGAGGACTGATTCTGCTGGTGGCTTTGGCCAATGTCTCCAACCTGCTGCTGCTGCGGGGCTACTCGCGGCTGCGCGAGCTGGGCCTGCGCCGGGCTCTGGGAGCGGGACGCGGACGCATCCTCCGTCAGTTTCTGGCCGAAAGCGCCGTGCTGGCGGTGTTGGGAGGCGCTCTGGGCGCTGTCTTGGCCTGGTGGGGATTGGGCTGGTACCAGGCCCAGTGGCCCGATGGCTACATCTGGTGGATCTTCAAGATGGACCGCTTGGCCTGGGTGGTGGTGCTGGCTTCGGTTCTCGCTGCCTGCGGGCTGGCCGGAGCCTTCCCCGTCCTGCAGCTTCGGCGCATGAATCTGGAGAAGCTGCTGCGCCAACGATCACGCGGCCACACGGGAGGCCGCTTCAGCCGCCTGGGCAGCGGATTCCTGGCCCTGCAGATCGGCCTGGGAGGAGCCTTGCTCTTTATCGCCGCACTGATGGTGCAGAGCGCCCTCAACCTCTACACCGTCGACTACGGATTCGCCATCGACGACGTCTTCACGGCCCGGGTTTCGCTGGACCGAAACAGCTATCCCGAGAGGGAGGACCGCTTGCGCTTCTGGGACGCACTGCAGCGCCGCGCCAGGACTCTCCCCGGCGTACGCGAAGCGGCGCTGGCCACCCAATTGCCCATGATCAGGCGGGGAGGAGGGACGCGCTTTGCCATCGAGGGAGAGAGCTACCCGTCCGACCGCTATCCTCTCGGCTATCGCGACATCGTGACTCCCGAGTTCTTCGCCGCCTTCGAAAAGAGCCTGCTGCGGGGACGCGGCTTCAGCCCGGCCGACAATGCCGATTCGGAACCGGTCGTCATCGTCAACGAAGACTTCGTGCGCCGGTACTTTGCCGAGGGACCCGTGCTGGGACGCCGCATCCGGCTGGGAGGCCCCGATTCCGAGGCTCCCTGGATGACGGTCATCGGCGTGGCCCCGCACATGTGGATGGACACCGACGTCAACGCCTTTCCGCAGGGAATGTACATCCCCCTGGCCCAGCACGACCCGTCCTCGATGAGCGTGGCCCTGCGCGTCTCGGGGCGGCCCGACGACTACATCGAACCCCTGCGCGACCTGCTCTTCGACATGGACCCCAACCTGGCCCTTCACGAGACCATGAGCATGCAGCGCCTCATCTACGGACGCACCACCGTCTACCGCCGCACCGCTCCTCAGTTCGTGGCCTTCGGCCTGGCCGCCCTGCTGGTGGCGGTGGTGGGACTCTACGCCGTCATCTCCTACATGACGCGTACCCGCACGGCCGAAATCGGCATCCGCATGGCCTTAGGCGCCAAGCGCCCCGACGTCCTGCGCCTGATCGTAGGGCAGGGAATCATCCCGGTGGTGTGCGGCCTCCTGCTGGGTGTGGCCACTTCGCTCTACCTTTCCCAAGGCATCTCCCGCTTCCTCTTCGAACTCGACCCCTGGGACTGGCGCGTCCTCGCCGCCTCTTTCGCCCTGCTGACCCTCACCGCCCTCCTGGCCATGACCCTCCCCGCCCTGCGGGCCACAAGAATCAATCCCACCCAAGCCCTCCGCTCGGAGTGACCCGGCGAACGAGCGCGGCGGCGTTGACATCGTGATGCTGTGATGCGATAATGCCGGCGATGAGAACAACCTTGCGGATTGACGACGACATATTGGAGGCGGCCCGCAGCTTGGCCAAGTCGGAAGAACGCTCCCTTGGGGAAGTCATCAGCGAGTTGGCGCGGCGTGGCTTAGCGCCATCCTCTTCCGCCATGGACCATGAGGAGGGCTTTCCCGTGTTCTCTGTGTCCTCAGGCGCCTCTCCCATAACTCCCGAGATGGTTCGAAAGGCCGAGGAGCCGGACAGTTGATATCACTCTTGGATGTGAACTTGCTGATCGCGCTGGCTTGGCCCAACCACATTCATCACGCTCTGGCCCTGGACTGGTTTCGCCGCCACCATTCGAGCGGTTGGGCCACTTGTCCTGTAACTCAAAGCGGTTTCGTTCGGGTATCGTCTAACCGGCGAGTCCTCGGTGAGGCCAAGACGCCGCGCGAGGCGATCGCTCTTTTGCGCCAGATGGCCAGGCTTCCGGGACACCGTTTTTGGACAGATGACATCAACCTGACGGAGGATTCCCCTGACTTCGATACCAGCCGGATACAGGGCTACCGGCAGGTCACCGATGCACACCTTCTAGCACTCGCCCTTCGCAACAAGGGCCGGCTTGTGACCCTGGACAGCGGCCTGCGCACCCTCGTGCCGAGGGACACGGAGACCGACAACGCCCTCTTCGTCATAGCAGCAGCCAAGTCCTAACGAAATTGTGCGCTACAAGCGATAATCGCCTTACATACGCCCAAATTCTGAGCCGATGAGTCCAACTAATCGGCTCACTGATCCCTAGTGCAGTGCGTCAGAGCGAGCCACCCTGTTGCGTTATTCCACGCTTTCAGCGTTCGTCCCTTGGCTGTCCTAAACCCAGGGTGGCGCCGCCGTCTCGCTTGCGCTCGCCGGGGCTGACCCTGGGCTGGCGAATCGCTCGCCTTCAGCGAGCCCGGACTTGACTTCTAACACAGTCGCTGAGCTGGCGAATCGCTCGCCTTCAGCGGGCCCGGACTTGACTTTTAGCACAGTCGCTGGGCTGGCGAATCGCTCGCCTTCAGCGGGCCCGGACTTGACTTCTAACACAGTCGCTGGGCTGGCGAATCTGTCCCTTTCAAGGGACAAGAAGCGGAGGGGCCCTGGCTCAGAATTTATGACCGGCAGCACTAGTATTCTCTCCGTCTCATCTGCGGGGCCGTTATACTCTGATGGCTATGGATGACGAACTGCGCGCTCTCGTGGACGAATACAGGACGCGCTGCCTATGGTTCTTGCGGCCTGACTTTTACCCGGAGACCCGCGAATCGGCGCTGCGGACTCTGCGCTACATCGAAAAGCATGGAGACCGGGAGGCGTTTGTGCGTGCGGGAAGGATTCGACAATGGCTCTCAGCCAAATCCAGCGAGCCGTCTGCCAGCTCTTAGCCCAGCATCGCATCAGCTCCGGAGAGAGCTACGTGACGGGCGGCGTTGCGCTAAGCGAGTTGTTGGGAAGCTCTCGTCTTTCCCAGGATATCGACCTCTTTCACGACACCGAGGAAGCGGTCGATGCTTCCTGGGAAGCCGACAAGACCCGTCTTGAAAAGTCGGACTATGCAGTTCGCGCCTTGCGCCATCGGCCCGGATTGGTTGAAGCCGAAGTCAAGAAAGGCGATGAGAGCGTGCGCGTGGAGTGGGCGCGGGACAGCGCTTACCGCTTTTTCCCCCTGGTTGAGCATCCCCTGCTTGGGCTTGCCCTCCATCCATTCGACCTCGCCACCAACAAGCTGTTGGCCTTGGTCGGCCGCCGCGAGGTGCGCGACTGGGTCGATGTCCTCCAATGCGACCGCGCTCTGCAGCCCTTGGGATACCTGGCCTGGGCCGCCTGCGGCAAAGACCCAGGCTTCTGCCCCTCGTCCATTCTGGAACACGCCCAAAGAATGTCCCGGTTCGCTCCCGAGGAACTGGCGGAGTTGGCCTTCGCCGGCCCTCCTCCGGATGCCGCGGAGCTGGCAAGAAACTGGCGCTTGGCGATGGACGCGGCCCGCAGAATCATCGAAGCCCTCCCCAGCGACGAGGTCGGAACCTGCGTCCTCCTCGGCCAAGACCTGTGCCGCCTAACGCCCGAGGAGATTCCGAGGGCCTTGCAGCGCCAAGAACTCCGCTTCCGCACTGGCAGCATCCGCGGCGCCATGCCCACCGTCCGCCCCGCCGCCCCCAACTAGTGCAGCGCCTCAAAGTCGAAAGAACCCCGAAGGGGTGCAATCTGTCAGCCCCCTCCTTCGCCGAGGCTTCGGAGGGCAGGCAGGTAGCAACCCCGAGGCCAATCTGAATTCAGTTAGGATGCAGCATGGCCCAGACTTTATACGCGAAGAACTAGCCGGAAGCGCTCCCGGAATGGTGGGAGGCGCATCCTTGCGGCGATCCCCTCAACGCTACGAGGCAGCAAGCCGTTGGAAACGTGCACCATCCTAGGTCGGTAGTGGTGGACTTTGTGTTGATGGGGGGTCGGACGGTTCAGCGAAGTTGGGCCACGCGAGCCTTGACGTGCCTTAGTCTCTCTTCGATCAGTCGGATGATGTGATGGCTCACGGTGGGGTAAAGATCGCCCCTGGTATTCGTGAAGTCGTCTAGCGCGAAATCCAAGTGGGCGCATCCAGCCCCGTCGTACAGAAACCTGAGTTTGACGGAGTCGTCAAACAACTGGGTATCGAAACCCCAGTTCGAAGCAAAGATTCTTACCCTGGAAGGCTTCGAATGCCGAGCCGACGACTTTGCCTTGGAGAGATTTGATGCTCATGGTTCGATTATACGGCAAGGGATATTGCGGCTGCTGGCCGCTCAGCCTAGAATCTCCCAAATGGCGGACTTCCGGCAAGCGGCAGCATTCTATCTCCTCGTGGTCAGACAGGCGTGGCGAGAGTCTTGGAGATTCATGATGGGTGAGAAGTGGCTGTTGAAGATCATCGCGGTCGCGACTGCTGCGGGCGGTGCAGTTGGAGCAGCAGCCTATGCGGAAGGTGGCGAGTTCGACTGGCTGAGGTTCGTGCAGATTGTGGTCATCGGCACGCTCCTACCAACGATAGTGATTGCGCTCGTTTGTTTGTTCTTCGTGCCGGGGAAGCTGTACGGCGAGCAGCAGTCAAAACTGGCAGCCTTTGAGCAGAAGCGGCAGGACACGATTGAAGAGTTGTTCGACCTCGTTAAAGTCGGCGTCGATATTCAAAACAGGCCCTGCGACGTTGCTTCCGATGATCCAGAGGCTCTGAAGCAATGGGTGCAGCAGTACTACGATGATCTCAATGAATGGTGGTGGCAGGAAGTGTTTCCCCGCATGCTGGCCTTGAACCGCGTGGCAGCAAGGCGTTTCGAGATCGTAGGCGACTTTGACGACAAGCGGTTGCCCGGCATCGACAGGCGCCACGGCAAGTGGCGAAGCTTCATTGCCGAGAGGCTAGACAACATCAAGGAATTCATTGACCGCGTGAGCGCACAACAACCAAACGCTTAACCTAATCCCAGCAAGTCCTCGACACCCCACAGCGAGTCTACGATCCCTGCTTCCATCGCCTGAGTCACGCCAAGAGTCTGATGAACGCGGGTGAAGTTGTAGGCGGCGACGTGGAGGCTCACCGCGTCCCGCAGATTCGAGAACTTCTTCGAGAAGCCATTAGTCAACCGCGTAAACCGCCGCATCGACATCCTGAAAGTCAGATTCGACCGTTCCACATGCGAAGTGCAGATCATTCCCCGGTCGGGATTCCCGAAGATCACGCGCTTGAGGCTGGCTATAAGCCCGCTGGGGGAGTAATGCTCCCGGCCCTCATCCGTCTTGCCATGGTACATCTTCATCAGTTGCGCATAGTCGATTCCGTTCCCGAACACATCGGCCACGGTCCTGATGTAGGGCTCGAAGCCGTCAGAGGAAAGCTGGGGCCGCGTCTTCCGGCCCAGCGTGTCGGCCAGCTTGCCGATGAAGCGGAACGTGGTGCGCTCATCCCGCTTGCCCAGTGCAAAGCAGGGAATGACTTTGGACTCTGGATCGATGGCGACGAACGTGTAGCAGTCGCCGTACTCGAAGGGATCGCCGGGGCGAAGCCGCTTCTGCTTTTTTTGGATAAAGCTCCAAAGCTCATCGACCTGGATCTGAGCCAGGTCCAGGTTTCGCATCTTCTCGGCCATCACTTCGCGGCAGCGGACGGCGACGCGGTTGAGCAGCCGCAGAATGCTTTTCTTCGAGACGCCGGTAAGACGGGCCGTGGAGCGCACCGAGCAGCCCTCCAGCAGGCAGTTGACGGCGAGCAGGGCCTTGGCCTTGTCGATCCGCCCAATGACCGGGTGGTCGAACTTACGCTCGCTCCAGGTGCGTTTGCACGTCTTGCATTGGAAGCGCTGGCCACCGTCGTAGCGCTTCCCGAACTTTCGGGTTTCATCCGATTCGCAGTAGCGGCATGGGGGAGTCATCGCTTGACCTCCAAGAGCGCGATGACCCACAATGAAGGGTGCAATGTCGGCGTGAGCAATCGCGCTGATTCCGGCCCGCTGCGGTGCGCCAACACCCGGCGGGCCATGCTTTTTCTTGCTTCAAACAACCATACCCCAATTGTACTGTATCCGATTCAGTACGTCAAGGGTTCGGGGTGTTTTCTAGCTCTTTTTCTGGAGTCTATTGAGGTAGGTCCGTATCTCGCCCAAACTCCCGTCGTCAGCGAGACAGAAGCGCTTGACGGCATCGGCCGGAAAGCCCTCATCGATGGACTTGGCGGCGTTCTGAAGCCGCTTGAGGTTCGCGCCTTTCAAGGCGTTCCTGCCCTCGATCCACATGAAGATGGTCCGCTCGCCGCTCAGTCCCATCAGCTCGGCCAGTTCGCCGCGCGTCAGGTCCAAGTCCTGGCAGACGCGGTTGACCAACTTGGCCGCCTCGTTCGCTGCTGGGCGGTGCTGTAGACGTTCAGGCATAACAC
>DATIPQ010000037.1 GCA_035471785.1 Acidobacteriota bacterium | reverse complement strand
AACCGCCCCCAGGATGCGCCTCCCACCTTTCTTTGCCTAGTGCAGTGCGTCAAAGTTCTGAGCCACCCTGTGGCGTTATCCCACGCTTTCAGCGTTTGCACATTTGCCGTCTGAAACCCAGGGTGGCGCCGCCGTCTCGCTTGCGCTCGCCGGGGCTGACCCTGGGCTGGCGAATCGCTCGCCTTCAGCGAGCCCGGACTTGACTTCTAACACAGTCGCTGGGCTGGCGAATCTGTCCCTTCCAGGGACAAAAACGACGGCCTGGCTCAGAACTTATGACCGGCAGCACTAGGGCCTGCTACTCCTGGGATCAGCCCACCACGTTGACCAGGCGGCCGGGGACGACGATGACGCGCTTGGGGTCGCGGCCTTGCAGGTGCTTTTTCACCTTCTCCGAGGCCAGGGCGCGCTCTTCAAGCTCGGCCTTGTCGGTCTCGCGCGAAACCTTCATTTCGTCGCGGACTTTGCCGTTGACCTGCACCACGATGGTGATGGTGTCCTCGGCGCACAGGGCCTCCTCGTACTCGGGCCAGGGGGCCAGCGAGGCCAGTCCTTCAAAGCCCAGGCGCTGCCACAGCTCCTCGGCCAGATGGGGGGCGTAGGCGGCCAGCAGGCGCAGGAAGACGTGCAGCGTCTCCTTGGGCACCGCCGGGGCTGCCGTGGCCTCGTTGACGAAGACCATCATTTGGGAGATGGCGGTGTTGAAGCGCAGATTTTCGGTGTCCTCGCTGACCTTCTTGATGGTGCGGTGGAGCGTCTTCCACAGCCCCATCTGGCTCGATCCGGGCGCATCGGCGATGGTGGACGACAGATCGCCGCTGTTCTCGTCAACCACCAGGCGCCAGACCCGTCCCAGGAAGCGGTAGACGCCTTCCACCCCGTCCATCTGCCAGGGCTTGACCTGCTCCAGCGGACCCATGAAGAGCTCGTAGAGACGCATGGCGTCGGCGCCGTACTCGTCGATGACGTCGTCGGGATTGACCACGTTGAGCTTGGACTTGCTCATCTTCTCGATCTGTTCGCTGACGGGCTTGCCGCCGGCTTTCACGCGCCACTGCCCCTCGGCCTTTTCCACCTCGTCGGGATGGTGGTACTTGCCGTCCTCGTCCAGGTAGGAAAAGGCCAGGATCATCCCCTGGTTGAAGAGCTTTTGAAAGGGCTCTTTGGTGGAAACCCATCCGCAGTCGTAGAGCACCTTGTGCCAGAAGCGGGCGTAGAGCAGGTGCAGGACGGCGTGTTCGACGCCGCCGATGTAGAGATCGACGGGCATCCAGTAGCGCTCCAGCTCCCTGTCCCAGGGCGCTTGATCGTTTTGGGCGTCGATGAAGCGCAGGTAGTACCAGCACGATCCGGCCCACTGGGGCATGGTGTTGGTTTCCCGGCGCGCCTTGCGTCCGTCGGGCAGGGTGACGGTCAGCCAGTCCCGGGAGGCCCGGGCCAGGGGCGGACGCCCGTCTT
Source organism: Acidobacteriota bacterium (assembly GCA_035471785.1). Taxonomy (NCBI): domain Bacteria; kingdom Pseudomonadati; phylum Acidobacteriota; species Acidobacteriota bacterium. The sequence goes on along the minus strand of DATIPQ010000037.1, from coordinate 6,512 downwards.
CGGTGGGACGGTATTCGTCCACCGGCGGCAGTTCCACCGGCAGGTCGTCTTCGCTGACGGGAATCTCCTCACCGTCCTCGGCGTGCAGGATGGGAAAGGGCTCGCCCCAGTAGCGTTGGCGCGAAAAGAGCCAGTCGCGAAGGCGGTACTGCACCTTGAGGCGTCCTTTGCCTTCGGCTTCCAGCCACTCGGTCATGCGGCGTATGGCGTCCGGCACCTCGAGTCCGTCCAGGAACTCGGAATTGACCAGGGTGCCCTCCACGTTGTCGGTGAAGGCTTCTTCTTCAACCGGCTTGGCGCCGCCCGAAACCACCTCGACGATGGGCAGGCCGAACTGGCGGGCGAACTCGTGGTCGCGCTCGTCGTGTCCGGGAACGGCCATGATGGCGCCCGTGCCGTAGGTCATGAGCACGTAATCGGCGATCCAGATGGGAACTTCTTCGCCGGTGACCGGATGCACCGCGTCGGCCCCGCTGTAGACTCCGGTCTTTTCTTTGGCCAGATCGGTGCGGGCCAGGTCGGACTTCTGCTTGGCCTGTGTCACATACTCTTCGACGACCTCACGGCGCTCGTCGCTGACGATCTGCTCCACCAGCGGATGCTCAGGAGCCAACACGCAGTAAGTGGCCCCCATCAGGGTGTCGGGACGGGTGGTGAAGACCTCGAAGGCGTGCTGCGTCCCCGCCACCTCGAAGCGGATGTCGGCGCCCTGGCTCTTGCCGATCCAGTTGCGCTGCATCTCCTTGACGCCTTCCGGCCAGTCGACTTCTTCCAAATCGTCCAGCAGGCGCTCGGCGTAGGCGGTGATCTTGAGCATCCACTGCTTCATCGACCGCTTTTCCACCGGGTCTCCGGTCTCGATATACTTGCCGTCCTTGACCTCTTCGTTGGCCAGCACGGTGCCCAAAGCCGGACACCAGTTGACCGGCACTTCGGCCATGTAGGCCAGTCCCTTCTGGTAGAGCTTGAGGAAGATCCACTGGGTCCAGCGGTAGTAGTCGGGCGAAGCAGTAGAGATCTCGCGGTCCCAGTCGTAGCTGAATCCCAGCCGCTTGATCTGGCGGCGGAAGTTGTCGATATTGCGCTGGGTGATCTCGGCCGGATGGATGTTCTCGCGGACGGCGGCCCGCTCCGCGGGCAACCCGAAGGCGTCCCAGCCCATGGGATGGAGCACGTTGAGGCCCTGCATGCGCTTCATCCGCGCCACCACGTCGGTGGCCGTGTAGCCCTCGGGGTGGCCCACGTGCAGACCGGCGCCCGAGGGGTAGGGGAACATGTCGAGGATGTAGAACTTGGCCTTTCCCCGCAGGTCCTCAGGATCGTTGGACACGCGGAAGGCTTTGCGGCGCTCCCATTCCTCTTGCCACTTGGGTTCGATTTCAGCCGGGTTGTAACGGTTGGCGCTCACTGGTCTGCCCTCTGGGCTCTCTTTCAAGCTGGATGCTATTGCATAACGACTGGTAAGAATAACATGCCGCAGGACCCCGAAGTAAGACATCTTCCGGGCAAGTCGGCCGCTAGTTGCCGGGTTGCAGAGCCTCGGCCTGGCGGCGCAGGCGGCGGGCCTCTCCGTTATGGCCCAGGCGATGTTTGAGGTGGGCGGCCAGTTTCAAGGTGGCCGCCAGATTGCGGCGCGAATCGGGGCCGGGATGCTGCTCGTTGAGACGGCGGTCGAGGATCAACGATTCGCGCACGTGGTCGAGGGATTCCTCCAGCCGGCCCTCCGATTCCTCCAGCATGGCCAGCAGGTAGAAGCAATAGGAAAGGTCGCGCAGGCTGGCTGGGCTGGGCTGCTCGGCGTCCTCGACGAGCTGTTGCCTGATCTTGAGGGATTCGTGGCCCAGGCGGCGTGCGCTCTCGCTCTCTCCCCGCCGCATCTGCACCTCGCTGAGACGGTTGAGGATGACTGAAAGGCAGCGTTGGGCCGGGGGTCCGGCCTGGTCCCGGGCCCTGCGCCGGGCGATTTCGAGAGCCTGCTGGTAGTAGTCGAGGGCCTGGTCCAGGCGCTGACGGCGCACGGCGATGCGTCCCGCCAGGTCGTACCAGCGCAACAGGTCGCCGCGCTCCTCGGACTCCAGGGTTCTCAGCGCCAGGTCGATGTGCCGGGCGGCATCGCTGTAGCGTCCGGCCTGCCGCTCGGCCCGTGCCCGCAAGGCATAGGCCTCGGCCCGACGGCCGGCGCCGGCCCTCGACTCGTCGATTTGGCGGGCCAATTCCACCGTCCGTCCCAGGTCGCCTCTGCGATAGGCTTCCAGCGCTTCCCGCAAACGCCGGCCCGGCTTGACTGCCGCGTCCTCCGAGGGAGCCTCGGCAACGGCGCCCTGAGACTCCTCGTCGCTGGCAGGGTCCTGGTCGGGGACCTCTTCCCTCTGGTCGTCCGGCACCGCCCGTTGCAGCCAGGAGGGACGCAGATCGATGGTCATGGGATGCAGCCGCCAAACCGAGGGCATGGCTTCGGGAAGCCACTGCTGCATCTCGGCGGGACCGGAGACAATGATCCCGCGGAAGCGTCCTTGCAACTCTTGCCGGCGGGCGGAGAGAAAACGCAGCGTCTCCCTCCAGGCCTCCAGCCACTCGCCCTCGTGCTGATCGCGGACGCTCTCGGAGACTTGAATCCAGATATAGTCGTAGCGCCTGACCCAGCGTCCCCTGACCAGAGACTTGGCCAGCTTGGGAAGCCGCGAAGGCAGGGCAGTCTCCTTCAGCGACACCTTCTGCTTGCGGCTCTTGGCCAGCTTCTGAAAGCGTCGCAAGAACAGGTCTGAGGCGGGAGGGGACGCCGTGGAGATGAAGCACCACAAGAATCCCTCTTCCTCCTCCACCCGGCGGCGCAACTCATCCCACAAAGCCTCGCCGCGGGGGTCCAACCCGTTATCTATGTGCTCCGGCCTGCGTCGCTTGAAAAACATTCCCAAATGGATTCGATTGCGTTGAGCCCCTAGCATAGCGGACGCCCCGCCCAAAAGGGAAGACCTTTCAGCCCGAACAGTTGGCCTTGCTGGATTCAAGGACCACGCGATTCTGAGATCAATAGGTGAGCAGCGTCTGTGATTGATGGAAAGTGGTTCACCGCCGATGGTCTTGACCATTCTGTGATAAATCGTAGAATAGTCATGACCATTCCACGATTCGCCGTAGTTTGGTCAGAGGAGGAGGCAATGGAGCCCCGATCCGGGCGAGCCGCCGGGCCAACGCCCGCCGAAGCCCATCGACGATGACATCTACCAAGCCTTTCTACGCCACGGGGGATTCCCCGAACCCCTCACCCGCCAGGACGACCGTTTCACCAACCGATGGAGACGCTTGCGCCACCAGCAGCTCTTCCGCGAGGAGCTGCGCGACTTGACCCGCGTCCAGGAAGTGGCCAAGGTCGAAACCCTGGCCCGGCTGATCTGGCACCGCGCCGGACAGCTCACCAGCTACGCCACCCTGGCCAACCAGATCGACGCCTCCCAGGACAGCGTCAAGCGCTGGCTGAGCATCCTGGAGAGCCTCTACTACTGCTTCACCCTGCGTCCCTGGTACAAGAACGTGGCCCGCTCGCTGCGCAAGGAGCCCAAGCACTACCTGTGGGATTGGTCGCTGCTGGATGACCCCGGAGCCCGCTACGAAAACCTCCTCGCCTGCGCCCTCCTGAAAGCCGCCCACCTCTGGACCGACCTGGGCCACGGCGACTTCGGCCTCTACTACGTCCGCGTCATACCCGCCCTCTTCAACAAACCTCCGAAACTGGCTGTTGGTGACCGGGTAGCGCGAAGAACATCAGATCCCGCTCGACTTCGAATTCGTGGATACCCTTTCCTTCGCCGACCTTGTAAACACCTGCGGGGACGCACACCCAAGCTTCCTCGCTGTCATGATCACGCAAGTCATCGATCACCCTCGGGTCGCCCACGCGCCCCAACGCCAATCCGACCTCGAGACGCTGTTCGAGCGGACCTTCTCCACATTCCACGGCCTTGCGGAGTTTCTCCCGCAATTGCCCGGTCAAGGCCTCCGGCAACGACTTGCCCCGGTTCTCCATGATCTCGTGGCAGTCCCCGATCACCGACAGCATGGCCAAGTCTTTGCTGTCGGTTTCTTCGATCAGGCGCTTGAGCAGTTTTCCCGCCTTGGCTTCGGTGGACGGTTGGCTCAAGATCTCGGCGAAGAGAAAGGACAGGGTATTGGCCCACTGCGAAACCTGGGAGCGCTGCTGAAAGAGCCGGGCGAAGCCTTCCCGGCTCAGCCCGAAGATCCTCTGAGCCGCCAGATATTCCTGGAAGGAGAGATGGTAGAATTCTGCCTTCCTCTTCCCTTTCGAAACCAGCAGCCCGCTATTGGAAAGCAGGGTTTCACGGGCCTTCCTCGACGGCGTCCCGCAAGCCTGAAAGCAGCAGCTCCTTGGGAGACCACTCCCGCCCATTCCGTTTGTCCGAAGGCGGCACCTCGTCGAAGCCGTCGAAGATCATCATTGCCGATCCTTCCTTCAGATGGGCTTCTACGTCATCCCAACTCAGCCCGTCAGGCTTTTTGCTGGCAACCCACGATTGCAGGGCCGCTTCCAGTTCTCCCCTTGAGAGCTCCGCCTTTTTCGAGGGCAGTTCACCCCAAAAGTCCCGCAGCGGGACCAACAGCGGCAAACGCCCCTTCAACTCCTTCGGCCACGTCTCAACAAACTCCTCCGGCGGCGCCACCGGCTGCGCCATGGCAGGTCCGCCCGCCGCCCTGATCGCCACCCAGCGGCAAAACCTAGATTTCCCCGACCCCGTTGCCCCTGAGACCGCTAGATTCTGTTTGGCCACAAGATCCAGAAGCAAGGCATGCGCTAGTCGCAGCCGTCGGCTCCTGAGCTTTACCACCTCTTCCCTGTTCTGCATGCCAGAAACAGTCAGCGGCACATAAACACTCTTCAGTTGAACGTTTCCCGAGGTCCTGCGATCGTACCCCTCCATTTCCACCCGTCCATAATTGCGGACCAACCAATCGCGATACTTTGCCGAAACCGGTGGTGCACCCTTACTCTCTCTCCCCTCCCCCTCTGCCTTGTCGCCGGTCTTGCTGCCTTTTTCTTCGCTTCCACTATCCTCAGCCTTCGCGCTCTGCTCTAGATAGCGACGAAGTTCCGCGACGGTATGGATAGCTTCGCGGGCAAACTCCTGCAGGCTATTGAAGACGACATGGATCCGCCCTTCTTTGTCGGACGACGGGCGCGAAACTGCGTGGGGACTTAACCTGCGGTCTCCTTTTTCGAAAGGTAGTCACGAAGAGCGCGATTGACGGCTTCCGAATCTGGAAAGACTTCCCGCAGGTCTGGATCGATTAACACAACGTTAGTGCCTTCACGGTATCGCTTCGCGTACTTTCCGCGGACACCTGATTTGATCAAATCCTCTGAATACTCGTCCCTAAGGGTGTCTTCTTCGTTGCTCATAGACTCTTCTCTCTCGAGGGGTCATCTTTCGTGCCGATATCAGTCGGATTCGATCATCCCGCTCTGCGTAGGATACTACCATGTGCCTGCCTCGCCTCGACAGTCCAAAAATCAAGAACCTACTCTCGCCTATCGAGTGATCGGGGTCGCGGAAGGATGAGGAATGATCATCACCGAAGACTTGGCTCGCCTCGAAAAACGAAACACCATGTTTGCTTTCATTGGCACGGGCTTTCGCCGGGTCCCACTCAAAATCCACAACACTCAACCTCGGGAGAGGATACGTTCTGACTGCGGTGCAGTCCTTCGCCAAAGGCTGCAAAGCTTATCACATCTGGTAGCCGGCCACGGAAGCCGAATAAAACCCGTCCCTGAGAACCACTGTTCACCTGACATCGTAGCGCAGGAAGGCCAGGAAGGCGCCGGCGAAGGCGGCCAGGGAGTAGAGGGAGAGGAGGCCCAGGTCGATGATGGAGGGGGCAACGGCCTCTTTCAGGGTGCGCTTGGGGGGGGCGTAGGCGGGCACCTCCGCAGGGTTGAGGGTGGGCGAGTCCTGGCCGCCCCCTGAGAAGCTCATGCGGAAAGGCTTTGCCGAACCCTCCGAGGACTGCGGGGCCGCCTCATCGCCATCCGCCTTCTCAGGCGCGGAGCGGGTGGTGAACGAGAAGGACATGGAGTGCCCCATGGCATCGCCCTGCTTGCCGGCCTTTTCCTCGGCCAACTCCAGCAACTCGTCGCGATAGCTGCGCATGGCGTCCTCGGCCCGCGGCTTGAGGTGGATGTCGGTGTCGGCCAGGTTCATGGCGGTGAGCTGAAAGGCCGCCGCAGGAGAGACGCGGGCCAGGGTCAAGGCCAGGCGTTCCTGGAGGGCCAGTTGGTTGCGGCGTTCTTCGGTGAGGCGGCGCTGGTAGGCGGCAATCTCTTCCTGCACTTTGGAACGGAGCTGGGAGTCCTCCAGCATCCACTGCTGCATCCGCTGCTTGTTGGCGGCTGCCCGCTCCTCGTCGCTGAGTCCCTGGTTCTGGCGCATGCGCTCCTTCCAGCGCTCCTGGGTGCCCTGCTTGTACTCCTCCCAGCGGGATTGAGCGAAGCCTTCCTG
>DATIPQ010000036.1 GCA_035471785.1 Acidobacteriota bacterium | reverse complement strand
GTGAAATCCTCCAGCAGGTCGGAATACTCGATTCTGACCGCGTCGAAGGCGAAGGTCAGCCGGTAGCTGCTGATGCCCGCCAAACGGGTAGGCGCCACTTGCAGGCCAAAGCCGTAGCGGTCAGGGACGTTAAGCGACATTTCCACAGGAAAATCGGCCGTGCCGTCGCCGTCAACGTCGGCCAGTCCGCCATTGGGGGACGTCAGGTCAAAGAGGCTCTCCTGCAGATCGAAGCGGGGGCCGTAGGCATAGATGCCTCCGATGGAGAAGCCGTCCACCACGTCGTAAAGAGCTCCTATGGTGAAGCCGAAGGCCGTATCTTCATCTTCGATGACCGAGCGGTTGACGGCAGTGCTGTTGGCCACCGGGACTCCCTGGGGATTGAAATCGAAGTCGAAGCGGGTCTCCCGGGTGTCCGACTCCAGCCGGTTGATGGAGCCCGTCCATCCCACATTGAAACCGGGCGCCACGTTGACGGCCATCGAGAAGGCGTAGCTGCGGGCCTCCATGTCGAAGGTCCCCTGGCTGGGAAAGAAGGCCACCACGGCGGGTGTCACCGTCTGAGGGATGATGCGGGGCTCGAGGACGAAATTCTCTTCCAGGTTGAGAAACTCGTGGGTCGTGAAGGACACCCAAGTCCGCTCGCCCACCTGTTTGGTGAAGCTGAAGAAAGAGAAGGAGTCGACCGATTCGCCGAAGGTCGTGGTGCGATTTGTGGAGAGGGAGTCGAAGGCCGCCAGACGCTCGATCTCCAGATCGGTGTGGCGGTACTCGAAGTAAACCTCGGCGTTGCCCAACTGCACCAGTCCGGCCGGGTTGCTGATGGCGGCGGTGCCGTCATTGGCCAGTCCGATAAAGGTGCGGCCCATGGCCGCCGCACGGGCTCCCGGAGGAGAAAAATTGAACTGAAACTGTTGGAAGAGGCCTTCGTCGGTCTGAGCCAATGCCCAGGGACCGGAAGCGATGAAAAGGGCAAAAACGAGGAGCCAACTGCGATGGCGTGAAAATCTCATGAATCCTCCGATACTAAGTCGAAAGCATTGGAAATCTCCCTATATCTTATCTTAACGCGCTGCCAGGGGGTTGTTTCTCAAGGATAGCCCGCCTGTTACTTGTTGATCAGCTTCTCCAACTCGTTGTCTTTATCGTTGAGGGAAGGATGGTCGACCGAGAATACGAACTGGTTGCGGTCCGGAACCGACATCTCCAGTTGGCCCGGTCCCAAGGTGTCGTGGCGGAAAGTCAGCAGGTACTCACCTGGAGGCAGCGGGATGGTGACCGGGGTCGCGAATTCGTTTTCCATCTGGACCGGGGCTTTATCGTCCTTGCGGACGATGGACTCGATCCAGGCCCAGGGCCGCACGTCGATGCCCACTTGCACGGTGGACTCGGGCAAATCGGCGGCCAGCACCCTTCCGGCCGCCAGAGGCCCCGAGCTGGTCGAAAAGACGCTGGCGATCTCCGGGGGCAGGGATTCGGCGCTCTCTCCCGGCTGCACCTGGTAGAAGCGGCCCAAGGACGGCCCGGCAGGCAAGTCGCCGGAGCCGCTATCGGTTCCGGCTGATTCCGAGGCGATGAAGGGAATGACCCACCACAGGGCCACAGCGACGACCAGTCCCGCGGCCACATAAGAAAGACGGCTGACCCATTGACGGCGCCGGGCGGCCATCTGCTTGCGGCTTTCCCGGCGCAGCTTGTGGGCCTCGGAATGCCCCGGCTGGATCTCCAGCAACTGGTTGAGAAGGGAAACCGCCTTGCCGTGCCTCCCCGCCCGGGCGTGGAATTTGGCTTGAGAGAACAACCGGTTGGCCTTGACTTGAAGGCCGATGCGGTCCCGGTATTCCTGTACTTTGGCGTCGCCGGCAGACCACTGCACGGCTTCGTTCAAAGAGGCCAGGCAGGCCTCCAGGTCGTCTGCCTTTTCAGCCTGGCGGGCATTGGCCAGGCATTCCTTCAAGCGCTTGCGCCGCTCCTGCTCCTCCTGCGCCTTCTTGGCCTCTTCCTTGATTTGGCGCGCCTCGGCTGAGTCCGGCTGGAGGGCCAGGACCTCGTCACAGGCTTGCATCGCCAAGCTGAAGTCCTTGGCTTGCAGGGCCTTCTGCGCCTTAGCCCTAAGTCCCTTGATCTTCTCCAGACGTTGCTGAAGAGCGCGGGCTTCTTTGCCCGCCTCCAGGAGTGCGGCGTGCCGGGGATCGAGGTCGAGTCCTTTGGCAATCTCTTGCAGGGCCTTCTCCGGTTTTTGCGCCTGCAGGGCTTGGCGGGCCGACTCAAGCAGCGACTCGGTGCGTTGCCGAAGCTCAAGGAGTTCCCGCGCCTTGTCGGCCAGGGAACTGGCCTCTGAATGCTCAGGAGCCAGTTCCAGCGCTTGCCCGGCAGCTTCCTGGGCATCCTGGAACCGCTCTTCCCCGAGGGCCTTGCGGGCCTTTTCCAGAAATGCCTCTAGGCGCTGGCGCCGCATCTCGGTCTCGGCCTGCTCAGCCACCGACCGGGCCTCAGCCATCAGTTCCTTGGCCTCTTCACCCAGCGCCGAGCCTTTGAGGTCGAACTCGAGGGCTTCGAGGGCTTTGCTGCGGGCTCCCTCGAACTGTTCCTCCTGCAAGGCCTGGCGGGCGTTGGAGATGGCTTCCTGAAGCTGCCGGCGCTCCATGCCCTTGCGGGCTTCAGCGATGATCGAGTCCGCCTCCTCGATCCGGTCCTGGGTTTCCTTGCCGAGAGGACGCCCCCCCGAGTCCTGGGGGGCCGCTTCAAGGGCCTGCTGCGCGGCTTCAAGAGCCTCTTGCAGGCGTTCCTCGCGCATGGCTAGGCCGGCCTGCTGCACCAGGTCCTCAATCTGCCGCGCTCGCTCCAGGGCCGCTTCCGCTTCCTGGGCAAGGTCGACCAAAGGCTGGAAGCCGGGAGCCACCTTAAGTCCCTTGCGAGCGGCTTGCAGGCAACCCTGCCAGCGGCCCTCATCGGCCAGCCCGGTGGCTTCTTGCAGCAGTTCTTCGCGTTGACGGTGCTTGCGCTGCTGCTCTATGGCCTGCTCGACCAGCTCTTCCAGTTCCTTCTCGTCCGGGGTCAGCTTGAGGGCTCCCCGCAGGTGATCGACAGCTTCTTGCAGCCGGCCTTCCTCAAAATAGGCGCGGCCCTGTGCAGCCAGTTTGGAGGCCTCTTCGCGCTTCTCGATCTCGGCCAGGCAACGCTGGCGGATCTCCTTCAATTGGGGATGGTCGGCGTCCAGCTCCAGCCCCTGCTCGGCGGCCTGGAGAGCTTCCGCGAGGCGGCCCGATTTCTCGTTTTGGCGCGCTTCGTCGAGCAGCGATTGGATGCGTTGGCGACGTTCGATGCGGCGGCGGGCCCGTTCCACCAAGCGGATCAGGGCGGCGTGGTCGGGGCGCAGTTCAAGCCCTTTTCGGGCCGTCTTGATGGCTTCTTCAGGATCTTCTGATTCAAGCTTGCGCTGAGCCTGGCCCAGCAGTTCGCTGATTTCCTTTTCTTCTTCCAGGCCTCGCTCGGCCTCCTCTTTGAGGGCCGCCAGATGCTCCTGATCGGGGACTTTCCCCAGACCGGCCTGGGCCTTTTCCAAGGTCCTTTGCCAGTCCTTCTCCTGAGCGGCTTGGCGGGCCTGCGCGATCAACTCGGCCACCTCCTTCTGCTGCTCGGCTTGCTGGGCAAGCTGGACGGCTTGGGGGTGCTCGGGCTGCAGCTTGAGGACTTCTTCGATTCGCTTGAGGGCTTGCTCGGGGCGGCCTTCCTGGAGGGATTGGCGGGCTTCTTCCAGGTACCCGTCGATGCGTTCGACCTCGCTCAGGCGCTCTTCGCACAGCTTGCGCCGATCCAGGGCCACCGGGTTGTCGGGATAGTCGGCCAGGATCTCTTCCACCGTTTTCTGGCAGTGGCTCCATTCTCCCTTTTCGAACTCTTTCCGGCTCTTCTCGAACAGGGAAGAAAGGCGCCGCAATTCGCTTTCGCGCTCGTTGAGCCGGTCGAGACGGCTTCGGTAGAGCTGACAAAGCTCGATGATCTCGCCGTAGTCTTGAGGCGGGGCCATCTGGTTGACGTCGTAAGCCACCGTCACTTCGGGATCGACCATCAGGGTGGAGAGGGCCTTCATCCATTCCGCGTCATCGCTGACCGCCGCCAGGGCCTGGTGCCCGAAGTCGGTCTGCAACTGCTGCAGTTCTTCGGCCATGGTGGAAAGGCGTTCCAGAAAGCGTTGCCGCCGCTGGGGCAGGGTTTCCACATAGCGTTCGATGGCCTCGGCCATCTCGATGCCGTTCTGAAACCGGTCCTCGGGCTTTTTGGCCAGGGCCTTGTCGACGATGGCCACCAGGTCTTCGTCGCATCCGGTGAGGCGGTCATGCAGCGGGGGATGGGGCTCGATGCAGATCTGGTTGATGAGGGCGGTGTAGTCGGGGCCGGGAAAGGGGCGTTCATCGGTCAGCAGCTCGTAGAGGATCACGCCCAGGCTGAAGAGGTCGCTGCGCCCGTCGACTTCCTTTCCGAAATGCTCCGGAGAGGCATAGAAGAAGGTGCCCAGAAAAACGCCGGTTTGGGTCATGACCGAGGAGGTGGTCAAGCGGGCCACCCCGAAGTCGAGGATCTTGACGGCGTCTTTGCCGACCCGGATGTTGCCGGGCTTGATGTCGCGGTGGATGACGTTCTTGGAGTGGGCGTGGTCGAGTCCGCGGGCCACTTTGGCGATGATCTTCAGTTTGCGGGCGAAGGGCAGGGTGACCACGCCTTCCTTGCGGATCTGTTCCAGGTCATGGCCCTCGATGAACTCCATGGCCATGAAGGGAGGCTGGTCTTCGTCGCTTCCGCCTCCGCTGTCGAAGATGGCCACGATGTTGGGATGCTGGAGTCCGGCCACCGCCTCGGCTTCTCTCAGAAAGCGCTTGCGCACGTCCTCGTTGGCGGCGTAGATCGGCTTCATCACCTTGATGGCCAGGCGGCGCTTGAGGACGGGGTCCACGGCCTCGTAGACGATGCCCATCCCGCCGGAGCCAATCTCCCCCTCGATGATGTAGCGGCCGATCTTCTCGGGTGTCATTGCCATTTATTCTAACTGGAAATGGCCGACTCACAGTGGACAAGGATGACGCTGATGTTGTCGTCCCCCCCGGCTTGGTTGGCTTGTTCGACCAATCTGCGGCAGCGGCTTTCCAGGCTCTCCTCGCAGCGCAGCACTTGCTCGATGCCCTGATCGTCGATCATGTCGGTGAGTCCGTCGCAGCAGATCAGGAACAGGTCTCCGGGACGGGTTTCCATCTTGCGCACGTCGAAATCGAGCTCCTGGCTGCCGATGGCGCGAGTGACGACGTGGCGGTAGGTGTGGTTCTCCACGTCTTCGGGACTGATGATGCCCAGCCGCAGTTGCTCCTGGACGATGGAGTGGTCCTGGGTCAATTGCTTGAGCCGTCCTTGGCGCAGCAGGTAGAGGCGGCTGTCTCCCACATGAGTGTAAAAGGCCCCTTCATCGTCCAGCAGCAGGCAAACCAGGGTGGCGCCCATGCCGGCGTAGATTTCTTTTTTCTCGGCTTCGTGGCGCACCTTGACGTTGGCCAGGCGGACGGCTGTCCCCAGGATGTTGTAGGCGAAGGGCTGCTGGATGTCGTAGCCGAAGGGCCAGGTCACTTCGCTGGTGCCCAGGCTGAGCGCCACGAACTCTTCTACCGTGTCCACCGTCAGTTGGGAAGCCACCTCGCCTGCCGCGTGCCCGCCCATTCCATCGGAGAGCACGAAAAGGCGGCACTCGGGATTGACTTTCACGGCGTCCTGGTTGATGCGACGCTTGAGCCCTTTGTCGGTCAGGACGGCAAATTCAAACACAAGCTTCCTTCTCTCGAGGTTTGGTAGGTTTCGTCGCAGTACCAGGTTTCGTGACGGAATTCGAAGGGCATTGGGCACTCTCTGGGATTGCTGACGAAAAACGACTCCCTCATGGTAAACCTGCACCCCCGCAACCGCAACCGGATTTCATGGTCTTGACGGCCCTTCCGAGGGAATGTATTAATGGAATCAGGTCGAGTCCCAGCAACCTCGGATCAAGGTTTGTCCAGGTTTCGCCGACGGGCGGAGTCTCATGTTGGTTTAACGAGCGGAGCGTCCACCATGTCTCAGGAGAAGGTGTCTGCGGGTCAGACGGTCATCCGCCGCCAGTCCCTCTACCAAGACCGCTGGAGCGGTTTGGATGAGCAAAGCGGCATCGTGGACCTGTCGGATCAGCCGACGCCCGCCCAACTGAAAAGTGCCTCCAAGATCTTCGACGATTTCGATTCCGATCTGCTGGCCCAGATCTGTCCCGACGTCTCCATCGCTTCCTGGAAGGCGGGGTCGGTTTTCTTCGAGGAGGGGACCTACATCGATTTGGCTTTTCTCATCGTCGAGGGGCAGGTCGAGGTGGCCTTGCAGAGCGTCGAAAACGAGAGCCGGTCCAGCCGTCCCCTTTTCGATCCGGAGAGGACCGGGATCCACCGGCTGGAGGACCTGCAGTCGGCGACGACCAAAGGCAAACCCCAGTCCAAGAGGCCATCCCGCGGAATGCCGCCGGCGGCGGTTCCCAGCGGGTCCACCCAGATCACCCTGCTCACCAACATGGACGTCTTCTTGCCCGATTCGGGCGCTGCGGTGCTTGGGCGCGGAGAGGTTTTCGGCGAAATCGGCGCCCTCAACGGCTGGCCCCAGTCGGCCACGGCCCGAGCCAAGACCGATTGCCGACTGGTGCAGATCCGTCTTCCCGCCCTGCGCTTGATGAAGCGCAAGTCGCCCGCCTTCAAGAAGTGGGTGGACGACATCTACCGCCGCCGCAGCCTGGTGCACCAGCTCAAAGCCACTCCCGTCCTGCGCCATTGCTCGGAGGGCCAGTTGAGGAAGCTCGATGTGGAGCTGGAGTCCTTTCGTCGCGGCCAGACCATCGTCGAGCAGGGAAAGGCCGCCGATGCCTTCTACATCGTCCGCTCAGGCTTTGTGCGGCTCTCTCAGCAGTTCGCCGACGGACAGGCGACCGTCACCTACCTCTCCAAGGGCATGAGCCTGGGGGAAGTCGAGTTGCTGGTTGAAGGGGTCGAGAACTGGCGCTGTACGGCCTCTTCGGTGGAGAACAGCGAACTGGTCAAGATTTCAGGCGACGATTTCAGAAAGCTGACCGAAGGACAGGAGGAGATGGCCGCCGAGCTGTGGGAGATGGCGGTCAAGCGCATCAAGGAGGTGTCGGCGGGGGCCAGCGACATCCGGCGTTCCGAGTTCATCGAGGCCTCGCTGGGCAACGGCCTGGCCCAGGGATCGAGCGTCCTGCTGATCGACCTCAACACCTGCACCCGCTGCGACGACTGCGTGCGGGCCTGCGCCGAAACTCACGGCGGACGGCCCCGTTTCGTGCGCGAGGGCGACCGCTACCACCAGTTCCTCATCGCCCGCTCCTGTTTTCACTGCCAGGATCCGGTGTGCATGATCGGCTGTCCCACGGGAGCCATCCGCCGGGCCGATCACGACGACGTGGTGGAGATCCTCGACGACATCTGCATCGGGTGCCAGGCTTGCGCCAACAACTGCCCCTACGATGCCATCGTCATGCACGACACCGAGGAGTTGTGGCCGGCCGACGCCTTGCCCCGCAACCTGAGAGAAAAGCCGCGCCTGCTGGCCAGCAAGTGCGACCTTTGCTACGACCGCGGACACGGTCCCGCCTGCGTCAGCAATTGTCCTCACGGATGCGCCATACGGGTGAGCGGGATGGAAGATTTCCTCGACCTTCTGCCCGACTATTCATGAATATGCTCAAGCCATCCCAGAGGCGGCGGCTGCGGGGCCTTTCCCGCGGACTGCTGTGGTTCCTCGTCGCGGTCGTCGCCTTGCTCCTGATTCTGGCGCTCAATCTGCTGCTAGGCGAGTTGCGTCCGGGAAACTACTGGGGACTGGCTTACGGATGGTCGGCGGCCCTGCTGATGTGGGCGGCGGGCGCCTATGCCTGGCGCCGCCGCATTCCCTCCATGGCCTCCAGCAAAGGTTTGGGTTCGGCCCGCTCCTGGCTGCAGCTCCATGTTTACGGAGGACTGGCTTGCCTGTTGCTGATCTTCATGCATATGGGTTTCTCATGGCCGTCCGGCCGGCTGACCTGGGTTCTCTTCCTGCTCAGCTTGTGGACCATCTTGAGCGGACTGATAGGAGTGGCCGCCCAGAAATACTATCCGCGTGTGCTGGCCTCGGGACTCTCGGTTGAAGCCCTTTACGAACGCATCCCCGACCTGGTCGGCCAATTGCGGGGCAAAGCCGAGAAACTCATGGGCGAATGCGGCCAGGCGGTCAGCGAGTTTTATCGGGACCGTGTCGAAGAGGTCCTGGCCAAGCCCATGCCCCGCTGGAGCTACCTGCTCGATATCCGGGGAGGCATCGACACCCGTTTGAGGGAGTTCGACCACCTGAGCCGTATTGTGGGAGAGAAGGAGCGTCTGCACATCGAGAAGCTGCGCGAGATCTATCGCGCCAAACTGGAACTGGACGCGCAATACACCGTGCAGCGTCTCCTGCGGCGATGGCTGGTGATCCACGGGCCGCTGTCTTTTGCCTTGCTGGCTCTCTTGCTGATGCACATGCTGGCCGTGCTCTATTATTGAAACAGCGCCATCAGAGATGAAGAAGAAGCGACACTATTCACGGATGGAGTTGGAGGTTTCGCCTCACTACGTCTATCCTTCCCCGCGCAGGCGCTGGCTCAATGCGGGGCTGGCCGTGGCCGCGGTGGCGCTGCTGTGGACGGCCTTCGACTTCCTCTTGCTGGACGCAGCCTTCGTCTCCAGCGGACCCGTCTCTTCGGCCCACATGAAGGTGGAATCCGATTGCTCGGCTTGCCACAGTCCTCTGCGCGGCACGCCGGAAGAAAAGTGCGCTTCCTGCCATGAGAGTCTGAATGCCGACTCGGGAAGCGGTCCTGAGGGGAGCCGGATGGCCCTTTACGGATATCCGGCCCA
This sequence comes from Acidobacteriota bacterium, assembly GCA_035471785.1. Lineage (NCBI taxonomy): Bacteria > Pseudomonadati > Acidobacteriota > Acidobacteriota bacterium. The sequence continues at coordinate 32,316 of DATIPQ010000036.1, read as the reverse complement.
CTACGCTTATTTCTCAGACGACCTGGAGCGGAGAGGCGAGGAGTCGCTGGCAGGAGACTGCGCCTCCTGCCATTCCGAGCACCTGGGACGCGGCGCTTCTCTCACCCAGGTCCCCGACTCGCGCTGTACGTCCTGCCATGACTTCGCCTCTTTCGCCCGGGGGCATCCCGAGTTTCTGCACGGCTCGGGCGGCGTCGCGCAGTTCAGGGAAGCCGAGGGGCTGCGCTTTCCCCACGCCGTCCACGTCAACAAGGTGCTGCCCGAGGAGAGAAAGCTGGAGGGCGATGCGACCTGTTTGTACTGTCACCATCCCGAGCGGGACGGACGCGGCTTCCAGGCCCTTTCCTTCCGGCTGCACTGCGGGGACGGCTGCCACCTCAACAAGGACGGAGCGCTGATGCAACTGGCTCAGCAGGGACTATCCGGCGCGCCCGGCGTCCTGCGTCCTCAGCAGCTCGAAGCGGCCGATCCGGCGGCTCCCTGCCTGCCCACGATGAATCCCAGCCGCTTCAGGCTGGTTCCTCCCCAGGATCCTCGCCGCATCCGTCCTCTGGCCGCCAATCACCGCGATTGCTGGATCGAGGAAAACCTGCGCATCCTCAGGCGCAGCCTTCACTCCTCGCTGGGACTGGCCGATCTGCTGCCTCAGCGTCCGCCTCAGGACTTCGACCCGGGCCTCCTGCGCGAACGCTACGCAGATGCCGTAGGCGCCCTCTCGGCCCGGCTGGCGCGAGCGCGACAGTTGGCGGTGGAGGAGAACTCCGCACTGGCCCCCTCACTGCGTCCTGGCGGCGCGTCCGACGTTCGGCTGCAGCGGGCTCAAGAAGGCCTGCGCGATCCGGGCGCGGTCAGCCCGCGCTCGCTTCTGGCCGATCCATCCCATGAGCCCTTCAACGAAATCGACCGCTGGCTGCTGGAAGCCTGGACCGACTTACGCCAGGCAGGCTATGCGCCTCAGCCCTCTTTCGGCGGAAATTCAGCCGGGCTGTCCGAGCTGGTGGACGCGCTCACCCAGCAATGCCGCGAATGCCACGACGTTTCGCCTCGAGGCTTGGCCCCCCTGCGGGCATCTCAGAAAACGTTGAGCCGGGCGCTTTTCGATCACTCGGCCCACCGCGTGCAGATGGAATGCGCCTCTTGCCATCCCTCGGTGGCGGCCGACCAGGAGGACAGGGGCCAAAGGCTGCATCTGCCTTCCATCGACGACTGCCGTCAGTGCCACGCCCCCGGCCAGGTCTCTCAGAGCTGCGTTACCTGTCATCATTTTCACCCCCGCAAGGACCGGCGCCTGCCGGTGCTGCTGCTGCGGGCCAGGGAGGTTGCCGATGACTGACTCGCAGAGCGGCCAAGTGCGGGCGCGGCTTTTTTGTCAGACCGGCGACCACAAGGGAGAGGCTTTTTTCCTGGGGAGCGAAGCCGACATCGGCAGCGCGGCGGGCGCCAAGATCACCATCCGCTCCTCGCTCTTGGCCGGGAGGCAGGCCCGCATCAAATATTCGCCCCAATTGAGGGCCTACGTGCTGGAGAACCTGTCGCCCTCACAGCCGCTGCTGCTGGACGGGCGGCCCGTCGAGCGCCCCCGCCGGCTGGGCGAACTGCACGTGCTCACCTTCCCGGGAGGGCACGACTACATCTTCCAGGTGCTGCATCAGGAGGTGGGTGCCGCCACCAGTCCGGGAGTCTTCGTCAAGTACGTGCCCTCCCAACTGTTGCAGGAATCCGAGCGCGATCCCTCTCAGCGTCCCGAACCCAAGACAACCTTCGACAAGGTGGTGCCGACGCCGCAGGTCTTTGCCCAGGCCCAAGAACCTCAAGACGAGAGTCCTGGGGCGGAGGAAGTGAAGGAAGAACCGCCGCCGGCTGGCAAGGAGGAAGAGACGCTTGACGCCGACACCCAGGCCGGCGCGCCCGTCGCCCTTCCTTCCCTGCAAGATCCTCCGCGGGTCTCTTCCGAGAAGGCCGAAGAGAAGACCCGGCCTGCCCCGGCTGAGGATCGCCACGAGCAGGCCCGTTCCCGCTTCATCCTGCTGGTGGCTGAAGAAGGAGGGACGGCGCGCAGCTATCCCCTCAAGGTGGGCAAGAACGTGGTGGGACGGATGGACGACTGCCAGGTGGTGCTGGGGCACAAAGCCGTGTCTCGCCGGCAAGCGGTACTCTTAGTCGACGCCCACGGGGTGGTGGTCAGCGACCTGGGCGGACTCAATGCCACTCTGGTGGACGGTCAGCCCCTGCAGGGCGAGGTGGAGATCCAGCCGGGCCAGGAACTGCGAATCGGGCCTTTCCGGGCCTCGCTGGTGAGGCGCAAGGACGACAGCACGGGATAGGAGGAGGCTTTGCCCATCGGTTACGAGATCCTTGAGGACGGCACGCTGAAGGTCGATCCTGCGGCCCAATTGCCCGAAGTCCTCGATCTGCTCATCGTGGGCGGCGGACCAGCCGGAACCGCCGCCGCGCTGCGGGCCCGCGAGCACGGCCTGAAGGCGCTGGTCATCGACCGCGACGACATCATGTCACGCATCCGCGACTACTCCAAGGACAAGCTGATCTACCCCAACTACGGCGGCGAAGACACCATGCGCTTCCCCAAGGGAGGCGAGTTGATTTCCGAGTTGCCCTTCTCCCCCATCGACAAGGATGAGCTGTGCGCCGCCTGGAAGACGCTTTACCTCAAGCACGCCCTGGCGGCCCAGGTAGGCGTGGAACTGATGGGATTGGAACCCGACCAGGACCACCAGGGCTGCTGGAAAGCCTCGGTCTTCAATCACAACCTGAAAGAAGAGCAGGAATTGCGGGCCCGTCACGTGGTGCTGGCCATCGGGCGCGGAGTGCCGCGCACTTTCGACATCCCCGGAAACACCATGGGGATCCACTACCGCCTGGCCGATGCCGAGGACTTCGCCGACGGTCCGGTGTGCGTGGTGGGCGGCGGCACTTCGGCGGCTGAAGCCGTCATCGCCATCTCCCGCGCCAAGATCGCCGCCGGAGACTCCAGCGCCATTTACTGGTCCTACCGCGGAGACAAGATGCCCCGCGTCTCCAAAGCCCTCAACGAGGAGTTCTTCGAGGCCTTCGTCCTCAACGGCAACATCCGCTACTGCCCGCGCAGCGAACCGGCCGCCGTCCTCTCGGGGGAGGACCACAAGGAATATCTGGCCATCCGGGTGGACCGCCGCCTCATCGAGGGACGGCCCAGCGAAACCCTCCACTACGAGTTCCCCAAGGACCGCTGCATCGCCTGCATCGGCGAGGACATCCCCGAGAAGTTCCTCAACGGCATGGGCATCCGCATGGCATCGCCCAGCGGAGGCAAGAAGAAGTTCATGGTGGTGGACCCCGTCCTCCAGAGCGAGCAGCCCGGCGTCTACATGATCGGAGACATCCTCAGCCAGTACTACCTGCGAGCCGAGCCGCCCTCGCCCGATCAGGACGACTCCGAGCGCGTGCGCCATCCCGGCAACATCAAGAGCGCCGTCCGCGACGGGGTCTTTATCGCCGACGTGATCCAGGACCGCCTGCAAGGAGGAACCGGCAAGTCGGTCAAGGTCGAGGACGCACCGGAAGAAGCCGGGTCCAGGCCCTTCGTAAGTCCGGTGGAAGGCGACGAAGAGGACTACGACGACAACATCAGGCCGGCGGTGGACGAACCGGCCTGGCTCATCCGGGTGCAGCCGGGCGGCATCGAGGACGCCCGCTACGGAGTGCGCGGGCAAGGGCCCACCACCATCGGGCGCAGCGATTGCGATATCGAGCTGGCCGACGACCCGCTGGTGTCCCAGCAGCACGCCTCCATCACCCGCACCTCCGACGGCTTCCTGCTGCGCGACGACGGCAGCGCCAACGGGGTCTTCCTCATGCTCAATCCCGACCATGAGCGCGAGGTCTTCAAGGGCGACCTGATCGGGGTGGGACAGCACTTCTTGCTGCTGGGCGAGCGCGAGAAGGGATTCTACGCGGCCCTCTACAACGCCCAGGGGGAGATGGTCAAACGTCACGACTTGCAGGAAGGCGAGGTCGCCATCCTGGGCCGACAGGGACCCGACATCATCCCCGACAAAGACGACCATACCCTCTCCCGCCGCCACCTCAAAATCCTGGTGCGCGAGGGGCAGATCTTCGTCCGCGACCTCTACAGCAGCAACGGATCGGCGCTGCGCATCCGCGAGGCCATCCTCCAGCACCAGGACCGCTTCCGCATCGGGCAAAGCCATTTCACCTTCGCCCTCAAGCAGGCGCCGCCCAAGAAGAAAGAGAAGAAGAAACTCGTCTCCTCCACCCAGGCGGGCGTGGAGCCTGCTCCGGAGCGTCCCCCCGAGGAGGTCACGGTCACCATCGACGGACGGTCCTACCCCATGGCGGGCAAGACCCTGCTGGAAGTGGCCGAGGAGAACGATCTCGACATCGAGGCCAGTTGCCGCAACGGCACCTGCGGCATCGATCCCGTCAAGATCGTTTCCGGACAGGAATACCTCAACCCCTGCGACGAGGACGAAGTCGCCACCCTGGAGCAGAACGGCATGCAATGCGGCTCCCACCGCTACGCCTGCAAAGTCCGCGCCCACGGCCCCGTCGTGGTGAAGTTGCTGGACTAGGTGGGCCCCGAGATGGATCTGGTTTTCGTCGGCAGCGCTACTTATGACCTGCTGGGGCAGGTCGAGGGAGTGCTGCGTTCCGAGGGGCATCATCAGCTTTCCAGGTGGGGCTTCGGTTTCGGCGGCAAGGCTCCCAACGCGGCCGCTTACAGCGCTCACGCCGGAGCCCGCACAGCTTATGTGGGAGTCGTGGGCAGCGACTTTGAAAGCTCGGGCCACAAAGCCTACCTGCAAGGCCTGGGAGTCGAGGTTGAGGGCGTCTATCGCTCGGCCCGCAAGACGCCGCTCTTTGTTTCGCTGGGCCACTCGGGCGTCCTCTGCACGCTGGGCGCCGGCATCGAAGTGATCGAGGAAGATCGCCAACGGTTGCGCCGGCACTTCGTCCAACAAACCCTTGGCCGCAAGCCCTGGGCCCTCTATTGCTCCATGCTCGATAGCGGATTGATCGCCGAGGTTTTCGCGGCCGCCCGCCAGACAGGAATCCGCGCGGCCTGGAATCCGCTCTGCCTCGATGTCGACGACGAGAACCTGGCGCGGCTGCTGGACGCCACCGACTACCTGTTCATGAACGAAGAGGAGTCACGGCTCTTGCAGACAGGACTGGGCGCCGCCACCTGTGCGCTGGTGAAGCGCTACGGCTTATCCTGCGCCGCCACCACGCTGGGGGAGGGAGGAGCGCTCATCGAGCTTCCCGGACAAGCGATCGAGATCTCGGCCCCGGCGGTTGGAGAAGCGATCGACTCCACTGGAGCCGGAGACGCTTTCGCGGGCACCTTCCTGGCCGTCCTGGCGCGGAAGGGGCCGCAGGCGGTGGAGGAAGCGGCTGACCGGGCCGTCCGGACCGCCTCTCGAGTCGTCACCCGCCTGGGCGCCGAGATTCCCGCCCCCCGCCCTGCAACCTGAGACCCTATCGCTCTGCTACTCGAGGCGCAGTGCCTTGATCGATGCGGGTGGCGCGGCGCCTTTCAGCGCGCTTCCTCGAGGCTAGATGCCGGGCTCACCGAGAAGATCGGATATTGCCCCTCGATGGCTGCCAGGTAGGCGGCGCCCCCGAAGATTGTGAACACGACGAGAGGCTGGTCACTCTGCACTAACAAGTACCCACCGTTTTGAGAAAAAGAGGAACCGAAGAAGACCTCTTGGTTGAGAAGGCCCAAGAGCCGTTCGCCGCTTGCCAATTGGATTTGTTTTTGGGCCGTCTCTTGAGCAGTTGGATCAAACGCGGTCAGGACCACTTCGGCTTGATCGCCCCCGTCCGGATTCAATATGGCTAAACCGTGGAAGATCCCCTCGGTTTGGGCCACGTGTTGGAAGAGGACCTGACCTTGAGGATTGAGGATCAGAGGCAGGCTGGCACGCGTCTGGGCCTGGGTACCGACGTAGGTGGCGATCGCGACTACCTGCGGTTCGCCTCCGGCGTTTTCATCAGAGTTCTCGAAGGAGAGTTCAAAGTGACCCAGAGTGCCCACGGGAGCCTGGATCTCTGCGGCCAGATCGACAATGGCGAGCTGATGCCCGGAAACAGGGAACTCAGCCGTAAATTGCTGGCCCTCATCGGAAATCACCTGAGCGCGAACCAGCACCTCTTCCTCCCTCAGGTTTAAGAGCCTTACGAAGGTGGTGGCGCCGTCGCCTAGATTGAAGAAGTGGGGCGCGCGCAGAGTTCGGCTCCCCGGGAAGATTGTCGGCTGTGCCGCGATGGCGGAAAGGGTCTCGTTGTCTTCGATGATCTGCACTCCGCGGACGGGCAACGGCGCACTGCTCAATCGGATATAACCATCGCTTTGGGCCAATTCGGGGCCGAAGAGTGTATTCAGGTCGCCGAGAAAAGATCCCAGGGGTTCGAGCATGCGCGTGACTTGCCCCCGCAGTGTTCCCTGAGGCGTGAACAGCTCCAGTTGGACATCGGTGGGATTTTCTTGGGGATTGTAGACGAACAACACCGTCCGTCCGCTGCCGTTTTGCAGGGCTCTGGGGAAATAGAGCTCCCTGCCGTCGGTCAACCGGCCGCCAACCGCGTCCAGCTTCCTCAAGCTGTTCAGGAAAATAGAGAGAAAGCCCTGAATGGCTTGCCCTTCGCTCGATATCAACAGGGTTTGACCTAGACCAGAATCGGGAATGGGCTGGGCGGCCTGTCCCAGGGGCGGCAATACGATGCCTGGTATTTCTCCAGCGACCTGCCCCTGCGCATTCAAGAGACGCATCAGGACCCGGTTCTCTTCGCTGCTGGAGTTGACCACGGCCACCCCCAGCACTGCAGGGTCGAGCGCCGCTGGGAAAGCCAAGTCCTCTTTGGAGCCGACTTCGACCTCGATTTCGAGTTGGTTGTTGTCAGGGGTCCAGTCGTCGAGGTTGGAAGATACGGAGAAGCCGGTTTCCAGCAAACCCGAGGCGGACGGCTGGAATGAGAGGTGCACGAGGGACTCACGCCCCGCAGGCAATTGCAGGAACGTACATCGGTACCCGCTGGAAGCCGCTTGACAGGTTCCAGTCCCCGAGTCCACGCTGACGACTTGCACGTCGGGGGGAGGGCTGATGTTGAGGGCCACGTTGTCGGCGCTTCGCGGTCCCCGGTTGAACACGCTGACGCTCTGGTTGAGGAGATTTCCGATGGAGGGATTGGCGGGCGCAGATTGCTTGGAAACGACCTCCAGATCAGTTTGGGGCGGAACCTCCTCCGAACGCGAGGTAGTCATATTGTTGGGCGAGAAGGGATCGCATTGCTGACTGCTGACATCTGCATTGAGGGCGAGCCTGCCTGTGAAGTCGGGCGAGAGCTTGAGGGTAATGGACACGTCGACAGTCGAGTTTGCGCCCAACGTCCCCAGAAGACATTGCACGCTTGTCGCGTCCCCTCCCTGCGGACAACTGCCCTGTTCGGTCTCGCCCTGCAAGTAGGCGGTTCCTTGGGGCACTTCAAACGCAAAGATCACACCGGTTGCGTCAGAGTTGCCGAACTCAGCCAGGTTGGTGACTCTGAAGTTGTAGGTGAGTCTGTCCAGGGCGCTGATGACCGGCTGACCGGCCGCTGGGAGAATCCTCAGATCGGCCCTGGACACTTGGCCTGGACAACTTACGACTTCCACCAAGATCTGGTCGGACACCGGAGGGGATCGATTGTCGCTGGTCTCCAATTCAACCTGCAGTTGAGCGGCTGTGATGTTGCGGTCGTCAGGCTGGGGCGGGGCGGTGAGCCTGGCCTGGGGCTGGGCTTGACCAGATGCGCAGTCGGTTTGAGAGTCAAGTTGGGCGGGTGCTCCGGCAGTTTGCGACGTGACTGCCCAGGTTGAGCAGATCTCGTCCCCATCCTCATCGCTGACCGATCCCTGCAGGTCGACTTGCTGGCCCCAGCCGATCGTGATGTCCGAACCGGCGTCAACCGAGGGAATGCGGTTGGCCACGAAATTCTGTCCCCGTTGATCCGCTTGCAGATCCTGGTAGGTCAAGGCGGGGGGCTCGAAAGTATGACCCTGCAAGGTTGGTGTTGCCGTGCCCCCCCATCCCAAATCCACCCAGTCCTCGAAGGTGCCTTCCCCATCGGTGGCCGTTTCCTTGAGAGTGATCTCAAAGCCTGATCCCTCAGCCTGCATGAAGGTCAATTCGACGTCAGGCACCGGCGACCCGTCGGAGTAATGGATTGAGCCTGAGATGAACGGGTTCATGCGCAGGATGAAGAGCTTGCCGCTGATGTTGTCAGCAACAAAGACGATGCCGTCGTCCCTGACAAAGACGGCCCCGGCCTCGCCTGGGGTCACGAATCTTGCCACCTCCTTGGGCTTTTCCGGAAAGAAGAAGTCATAGACGAGGAGCCCGCCGGCAAAGCTGGTCACAAAGGCTCGGTCACGATAAAGCTCGAGATCACTGGGAATGATGAAGCAATGGGGGACGAGCTCGGCAAAAGTGCAGAGGCCAAAGGCGTTATCGGAAAAGATCTCGAGATTTACGAGTTGCTCGGGGTTCTCAGCAGTCTGAACATCGTGCAAACTCAGGTCGAGTTGGTCCAACAGGGCGACGGTCTGAAGCGTGACCGCCTTGCCGTTGTGAACTCCAATGAAGTCACCGGATCGAGAGAGAGCGGAAACCATCTGGGGATTGGAGGGGTCGGCCAAGCTCAAGATCTCCCCTCCAGCCAAAAACAGATGATCGCCGTCGAGTTGGAAGTCAGCGACGGACTCACCTATCTCTGTGAGCACCGCCATGTTTTGAGGATCGCTGACATCGACCACAGAAACCGGTCCAAAAGTAGACTGGCTGAAGGCCAGGTGGCCGATCAATTGGACACCTTGGTCGAAGCCAAAGTCTTGTGCGGATCCCAAACAGGCGGGATTCGCGGCCACCGAGACATCGTAGACCTCGAATCCGGTGCGTCCGGTCAAGTAGGCGATGTTATCCTGCACGAAGACTCCCCTGAATTGAGGGGTGAAAGAGGCGGGGCAGGCCTCTGGCCCGTCGACCGCCAGTCCGCCGATCTCGCGGGGGGCCGAGAGATCCGAAATGTCGAGGACTCTGAGGCCGAATCGACTGTCGGTGACGTAGGCTCTTTGAGCATCGGCATAGACATCGGTCAGGCTTCCGCTGGAGGGAAGGCGCGGACCGCCGACAGGATTGGCCGGATTGCTTATGTCCAAAAACTGCAGTCCCCCCGAAGCCGCTGCCAGGTAGCCGCGGTTGCCCACGGCAAAGAATCCGCTGGCCACGCCAAGTTCGGGAACAAAGAACTCTAAAATGACGGGGCTGCCGGGCGTAGAAAGGTCCCAGATGGTCAGGCCATGCACCGGATCAAAAAAACCTCCGCTGAAGGCTTCGAAGAGAAGATCTCCGTTGGAGAAGAGGCGCGAGCGCGGTTCAGCGGTGCCAATTGATCCTCGCGGTTTTAGCCTGCTCGATGCGGCCTCGGCCCCGCTGCTGTCCATGACTTCCAAGCCATTGGCCCCAGAGACGTAGACGAAGCCTTCAACCACGAGAAGGTCGCCGCCGTTTGAGATGGGAAAACGGTTGACTTCAACGGGGTTGGCAAGCCCTGAGAAGCTGAACCGCGGGTCATGAATCGTGAGGAACAGCTCTCCGCTTTCCTCGACGCGCTCGATCACATAGACGAACTGCTCATCGGCGAAAATCCGCAAGACTGTGTCGGTACCTCCGGAGCCCTTGAACTCAGGGTTGGCGGGATCGGCGAAGTCCCAAATCTGAAAGCCCTCTTCACGCCTCCCGATGTAAGCCAGGTTGTCGATGACGTGAACGTCGGAGGCATCGAAAAAGCTCATTTCGTAGGGCGTGGGCGACGGAGGGTTGGAGATGTCAAAGACCTGAAGCACCGATGCGAAGTTCTCAACGCCGGTGATGATGTAGACCAACTCTCCTTCTACGAATACGGTTTGGGCCACTGCGGTAGATCCTAAACCCAAAGTATCGGCTGAACCGGCCAAGCGCGGGTTCAGGGGGTCGCCGACATCAAAGACCTCAAGACCGCTGCCTGCCGAGGCGCAGTAGGCGAAATCGCCTTGCACAAAAACATCGAGGCAGCGTCCGCCGCCCCACTCGCCCAGTTTTGTGATTTGGAAGGCAAAGAGCGGCTGAAAAGAAAAGAGGACCAAGACCAGCGCCAGCGGGATGTTGCGACGAACGGGCATGCTCACCTCACTTATTAACGGCTTAATAAACTAGACGGACACGTGCCATCTAATTCATCGTCCTGATCCCCTTTTTGGCAGAATCTCGACGTCCGGCATGATAAGCGTTCCGGCTGGTCGCTGGCGCAGAACGGCCCAGTAGAGGTTGTCGACAGGCGTGGAGGCCATGCTGCGCGGCTGCGCCGAAATTTGGGTGTATTGGAAGGCAAGGCTCTCGGTTTCTTCCGATAGACCGCTGATCTTGAAGTCGCCGACATCGATCTCGCCTCCGGCCGAGGAAGTCGAGCGGAGGAACAAGACATTCCAGAGAACGCTGCTGACTAGCTGCGGCAAGAGGACGCAATCTTCTCCCGAACAGGCTTCGGGATCGAATCGCAGAGTCGCTCTCCGCACCTCGCCGGATACCAGGTCTACCGCCGAGGTTACAGGCTGACCTGTTTCAGGGTCAGCGACTACGCGGAGTTGATTGAGGCTTGCCTGGGAGGCGCCTTCCGAATACCTTTCCCGTCCGCCGAAAACGACAGCTTGGTCGAATTCATCCAGCACGGGGAGGCGCAGTTGCGGCAATTCGAACCAAACCCACATCAGGAACGCACGCCGAACGGCTTCGATTCGCTCCCGCACGTCGGCGGGAGTCTCTGGTCCGAAGGCCGAACCATCGAAGCGGAAGTCGAATTGCCTGGTGGGCTTGATCACCACGCCGTCCAAACCGACATTTACCCTCAGCGTCGACTGCAGTGTCTGGCTCAGCCATTCGACATTGACTCGCCCCACGTTGGTCAGGTTAAGGCTGAGCCGCGACGACGGAAAGGTCACAGTTTGCTCCAGTGGGCAGAAACCATCGGCCTCGACGCGGAGGACCCAGTCCCCCGCCTCCAGCGGGCCGATCAGAAACTTCCCGTCGGGCGAAATAGGGCCGCTTTGCACTCCTGAGTTGCCTCGTAGGGCGACAGCTGTCTTCCCGGATTCTCCGGCGACCGGTGTCAAGGTCATCGTTCCGGTCCTCACCATCGCATCCTGCAGATCCTCCTCATCGCGCCCCAGGAAATCTTCCACCTGGCCGAAGGCATAAGGGACTTTGAGGAGGTTTGGTGAGATCGACGGGGCGGTCGCCAGTTCGATTCCATTCTGGCGCAAAGCGACGACGGAAATGTCGCGAGGGGCCAAAACGGCAACGAATCCGTCAAGCTCTTGGATTCGTGCCAAAATCTCAGCATCGGAATCCTCAAAGAACTCAGGAAGGAAAAAGGCTCTTTGTTCGAAGGCGGACAGCTCGCCTTGACGGGCCGCGATTTCTTCCCCGTCCTCGTCAAGAGCGATGATCCAGAACAAAACGGTGTCACCACTTGGATTAGCAAAGGCCAAGCCGGTGTTGCGGGTCCCCCGGTTGTCAACAGAGACGAAGTTGCCTTCTGAGGAGGACACTACAGGAACGGGGACGGAGGTGAGCAGAGCATCGTCCGAAGGTCGGATGAAATCAAACTGAAGCAGTCCGTTGACTTCCCCTGACTCTTGTTCAATCTCTATCCAGAACACTTGAAGTGATCCTGTCAGGCTTTCCAAGACCCAACGTTGCCTGACGGGCCCTTGGAAGAAGTCGAACTCGTAGGCAATTTCCGAGCTCGTGGCGGGTGGTTGATTCTCGGTGACGATGCGCAGAGATAGAGGCGTCCCGTCTTGTTGTCGTAGCTTCAAGGTTCCTGACGCCGAGGTCGAGCCGCGTTTCACCTGCGAAAGAGCCGGATTCCCTTCAGTGACCAAACTGAGCTCGACTTCGATCCTGCTCTCGAGGTCTCCTGCAGATCCGACCACAGCATGCGGAAAGGCTCTGCTGGAACTCTGCGCCAGTAGTTGCGCTGAGCTGCCGCATAGAAACAGGGTCAATAAGACTATCGCGCGGGTAGCTGTTCTGGATTCCATCATCGACCTGCCCTTCCTACAAACGACATCCCAGTCCCCGGGTCGGCAAGCGATTCGAGTGACCGCCGTGACATTATTGTGGCGGAACCGACGCACACAAAAAAGTGCAAGAACCGCCCCAACATTGCCAGTAATTACGACTCCCTAACTGACTGTTGACCAGACCTGCGGAATCAGTGAAGGCAAGTCTAGCACCCGAGTCTAAAGGCCGCAATAGTAACTAAGGCTATCTTAAGTTGAGCAGGGCTGAAGGGGGTAAGTGTTAGAAGTTTGATGGGTGGAACAAGAATTATACCGGGACTTAACCCACAGTTATCCCCGTCCAATGGACATCGACAACCGCAGAGCTGACGCTGATGAATTCTGTTTTGGCCTACTCCATCCGCAGCGCCCTCACGGGATCGATGCGGGTGGTGCGGCGGGCCGGCATCCATGCTGAGAGCGCCCCTGCCAAAACGACCGCCGCTGCCGACCCGGGCATAGGTCTACGGGCCGGTGGGCTGCACCTTGGAAAAGCAGTTGACCCAGGAAGCGGGTGGCGCCCAGAGCCGGCAGCAGTCCGATCTCGCGGCGGCGCTGGGAGACCGAACGTTCGCTTCCGGACGGCCCAGACCGCCACCAACCGTCCCTCCTCGCCGTATCCCAGCGGACTCAACAACACCCCTTCGATGACGCTGAAAGATGGCGGTGTTGGCGCCGATGGCGACGGCCAAGGTCGGGATCACGGCCAGAGCAGGGCCGGGTGTGGAGAAGAGGGAACGAAACGCCGCTTTGAGCTTGCTCCGGGAACCTACTCCAGCCGCTCCAGGGGCACAAATCGCGCCGCCATCGGATTCCCCGATTCACCCCCCAAGTCGGGGTGAATTCGCCATCCTGCACCTCGCCCCGGAGCCGTCCGTTGACACGGCCCTCATTTTTTCCGTCGGACTCCTTGATCATCGCCTGCTCAGCCGTTACCATTCTCGCTGCTAATCCTTTTGCAGAACTGTTTTGGGAGACAAAGCCTATGGCCATCGATTCCAAGGCGATGCCGCGGCGCAGCGGCTTCGGTCAGACCATGCGGCGCGACTTGTGGTGGGTGCAGCCGTTGGTGGTCTTCACGGGACTTTCCGCCTTCATCGTCTATTCGACCTGGGCGGCCTTCCAGGGCGAGCACTACCATTACGGGCCCTACCTCTCCCCCTTCTATTCGCCGGAGCTGCTCGGCGGTTCCCCCCATAGCTGGCTGGGAGCCAAGCCCGGCTGGTGGCCGCTGTGGCTGCCTTTTTCGCCGGCTTTTCTGATTCTGTGGGCGCCGGGGGGATTCAGGTTGACCTGCTATTACTATCGCGGCGCTTACTACAAGGCCTTTTGGGCCGACCCGCCTTCCTGCGGGGTGGGCGAACCGCGGAAGGGCTATCGGGGCGAAAAGTCCTTCCCGCTCATTCTTCAGAACGTGCACCGCTATTTTCTTTACTTAGCGCTGGTCTTTTTGCTGATCCTTTCCCACGACGTCTGGAAGGCGCTCTGGTTCCAGGGTGCCGACGGAGAGGTCTCCTTCGGGATCGGCGTGGGGACGTTGGTGCTGGCCCTCAACGTCGTGCTGCTGGGCGGATATACCCTGGGCTGCCATTCCCTGCGCCACCTGGTGGGCGGCTATCGGGACCGCCTTTCCAAATCTCCGGCCCAATTCGCCTCTTACCGCTGCGTGAGCTGCCTCAACCGGCGCCACATGCTGTGGGCCTGGATGAGTCTTTTTTGGGTGGCCTTCTCTGACGTCTACGTGCGCGCCTGCTCGATGGGATACCTGACGGACTGGAGAATTCTTTAAATGGCGCTACCACGCATCCATGAATACGACGTCCTGGTGATCGGAGCGGGAGGCGCCGGGCTGCGCTGCGCCATCGAAGCCTCGGCGGCGGGAGTGTCGGTGGCGGTGGTGAGCAAATCGCTGCTGGGGAAAGCTCACACCGTCATGGCAGAGGGAGGAATCGCCGCGGCCCTGGGGACGGTGGACGACCGCGACGGCTGGAAGGTCCATTTCGCCGACACCATGAGGGGCGGGCAATACCTCAACGACTGGCGCATGGCACAGCTCCACGCCCAGGAGGCTCCCGACTGCGTGCGCGAGCTTGAAGCCTGGGGGGCCCTCTTCGACCGCACGCCCGACGGACGCATCCTGCAACGCAACTTCGGCGGGCACAAGTACCCGCGGCTGGCCCATGTGGGCGACCGCACCGGCCTGGAGATGCTGCGCACCCTTCAGGATCACGGCATCCATCAGGGCATCGACTTCTTCATGGAGCATACCGTCACCGACCTGCTCAAAGAGGACGGCCGCATGGCGGGCGCTTTCGGCTACGACCGCGAGAAGGGGCGCTTCTTCCTCATCAAGGCTCCGGCCATCGTGCTGGCCACGGGAGGCATCGGCAAGGCCTATGAGGTGACCAGCAACAGCTGGGAATACACCGGCGACGGCCACTCGCTGGCCTACCACGCCGGGGCCGAACTGATCGACATGGAGTTCGTGCAGTTCCATCCCACCGGAATGGTGTGGCCTCCCAGCGTCAAGGGCATTCTGGTGACCGAGGGCGTGCGGGGCGAAGGAGGTATCCTGGTCAACAGCGAAGGGCGCCGCTTCATGTTCGACGACATTCCCGAACTCTACCGCGATCAGACCGCCGACAACCCCGAGGAAGGCTGGCGCTACACCCAGGGCGACAAGCGGGCCCGCCGTCCGCCCGAGTTGCTGACCCGCGACCACGTGGCCCGCTGCATCGTGCGTGAAATCAGGCAAGGCCGCGGATCGCCCCACGGAGGCGTCTTCCTGGACATCGCCTGGATCAAGGAGAAGAAATCCGACGCCGAGGCTCACATCAAGCGCAAGCTTCCGGGCATGTACCACCAGTTCGCAGCATTGGCCGATATCGACATCACCAAAGAACCCATGGAGGTAGGCCCCACCACTCACTACATGATGGGCGGCGTGAGGGTCGACGCCGAGTCCCAGATGTCGAGCGTCCCTGGGCTCTTCGCCGTGGGTGAATGCGGGTCGGGCCTCCACGGGGCCAACCGCCTGGGCGGCAATTCGCTCTCAGATCTGCTGGTATTCGGCAAAAGGGCGGGAAGTCACGCCGCCCGCTTCGCCAAGGAGCATCCGACGGTGGGCAAGATCGGCGGGGCGGAAGTCGAGGAGTGTTCACGACGCCGGCTCAGGCCCTTCGAAAGCAAGAACTCGGCCCAGGAGACCGGTCCCTTTCAGATTCAGGTCGAACTGCAGAAGTGCATGCAATCACTGGTAGGAATCGTCCGCCGCGAGGAGGAAATGGAGGAGGCCTTAGAAAAGATCGCGGAACTCCGGGATAGGATGGAGCATGTCACGGTCACGGGCAACCGCGAGTTCAATCCAGGCTGGCACACGGCGCTCGACCTGGAGAATCTGCTCACGGTGTCCGAGGCCATTGCCCGTTCCGCCCTGGGACGCAGAGAAAGCCGCGGCGCCCACTTCCGGATCGACTATCAGGAGAAGGATCCCGACTTGAGCCGCAACATCACGGTGGTGCGCAAGGGGGCCGGCGGCCAGATGGAGGTCGCTCACACCGAGATCGAGGAGATGCCCGAAGAACTCAAGAGAATCATAGAGGAGATGGGCTGATGGCAGAGATGAAGTTCCGCATCTGGCGGGGTACGTCCGAGAGCGGCGCCTTCCAGGAATACTCGGCCGAGGTATCCGAGGGCATGGTGGTTCTCGACGCCCTGCGGCGGATACAGGCTCGACAAGCGCCTGATCTGGCCATCCGCTGGAACTGCAAGGCGGGCCGCTGCGGCTCCTGTTCGGCCGAGGTCAACGGCCGTCCCCGGCTGACCTGCATGACGCGTCTGAACTCTCTGCCCCCCGGCGAGACGGTGGTGGTTGAACCCGTTAAGGCCTTTCCGCTGATCAAGGACCTGGTCACTGATGTTTCCTGGAACTACGAGGTCAAAAAGAAGATCAAGAAGTTCAAACCCCGGCCGCCCCAGGCCGACGGAACCTGGCGCATGCGCCAGCAAGACATCGACCGGGTGCAGGAGTTCCGCAAGTGCATCGAGTGCTTTCTCTGCCAGGACGTCTGCCACGTGCTGCGCGAACACCGGCTCCACGATCAGTTCATCGGCCCCCGTCTTTTGATCTACGTAGCCGGTCTGGAAATGCATCCGCTGGACGAAGAGGACCGCCTCGAGGAATTGAAGAAGACTCAGGGCGTGGGTTTGTGCAACATCACCAAGTGCTGCACCAAGGTCTGTCCCGAAGAGATTACGATTACCGACAACGCCATCATTCCGCTCAAGGAAAGGGTCGCCGACCGTTTCTTCGATCCCATCCGGGCCCTGTTCCGGCTCTTCAGGTCCTGAGCGCCGGCTGCCGTTCGGCGGACTGCAGTTTGGAGGTATCAGGCATGGATTTCGAACTTAAGAAGCTTTCCCCCAAGGCCGTCCCCAAGGCGTTCGAGAAGGCTCAACGCTATCGTCTGCTCAATCAGCCCGCTCAGGCCGAGAGCATCGCCCGCGACATCCTGCGCATCGAGCCCGACCATCAGGAGGCCCTCGTCCTCTTGCTGCTGGCCCTGACCGACCAATTCGAAACCTCGTCTTTGACCGACCGTTTCAAACGCGCCGAGGAAGTCGTCTCGCGGCTCAGCGACGAGTACCGGGCCCGCTACTATCAGGGCATCATTTACGAGCGGCGGGCGCTGGCCCAACTGCGCAAAGATCATCTGCCCGCCTCGCTCAGCGGCGTCTACCATTGGCTGCGCCGGGCCATGGACGAGTTCGAAGCGGCCGAAAAGATGCGTCCCGAAGGCAATGACGAAGCTTTGCTCAGGTGGAACAGTTGCGCCCGCATCATCCGCGACTGCAACCTGGAAGCCGAAGAAGAGGACAGCTTCCGTCCGCTGCTCGAGTAGGCGTCACGGGCGGCCGCTACAATAGCGGCGATGAGAACCGTCAAGTACTTCGTGGCCATGAGTCTGGATGCCTACCTGGCCGATCCCGAGGGCGGGGTCGACTGGCTCTTCGGCGATCAGGACTACGGGATGACCGAGTTCTATTCCACCGTCGATACGGTGCTCTTGGGACGCAAGACCTACGAGTTCGGCCTCAGCCATGGAATGCGCAAGTACAAGGGCATGGACAACTACGTTTTTTCCAGCACTCTCGACCCTCAGGACTACCCCGAAGTCACGGTCACTTCAGAACATCCCGCACAGGCGGTAGGACGTTTGAAGGAAGAGGACGGCAAAGCCATCTGGCTGGTGGGAGGAGGACAACTGGCGCAGCCTCTCTTCCGGGCCGGACTCATCGACGAAGTCAGCGTAGCCGTCCACCCCATCTTGCTGGGACGGGGCATCCCGCTGCTGCCGGACAGCGACCGCCACATCCGCCTTCACCTGCAAGACATCACCCGCTACGACACAGGACTGGTCACGCTCAGCTACTCGGTCACCAGACGCTGATGCAGCAGCAGGTCGTCTTCCGTGAGGTCGGGATCGTCCTCGGGGAAGTTGAGGGGCGGGAAGGGGGAAACGCTGTCCTTCACCAGTCGCAGGTCGAGCAAGGCTTTCAAGTCGGACTCACCACCTCCTGAGAGGACTTGGGCGGCCTCCACCAAGAGCATCGATCCCATGGGCCTCAAGGCTCCGTCCACGTAGATGTTGGACACGTCTTCATTGAAGGCCTCGGTAATGTTCTTGCCGAAGATGGTCAAAGCTTTGACTGCCGCTTGAGGTTTGGAGGTTGCCTGTTGGCGGAACCGGCCGATCTCCTGAGCCGCCTTGATAGCGCCCTTGACCAGTTGCGACTCGCTCAGGAAGAGGCTCTTCAGGACCTTGTTCCCTTCGTCATCCCCGGCGAACTGGAAGATCTTGCTGATATTGCCCCCCGTGGGCTCATAAAAGCCGACTTTGCCGTCTTTGCCTGCCGCCTTCAAATCGTCGCAGGCCCCCTTGAGCTTGCTCTTCAAGCGGGACTGGGAACCGGGATTCTTCAAGACTTGCATGCGCAGTCCGCGGTCGGGCCAGTTCCAATACCAGCCGTGTTCGGGCTCGGCCACGGGCAGCGAGGCCGCGTAAAGCAGCAGCACCTGTGCCGTGGTGAGATTATCGTAGCGGTCAGGGTCCTGGAAGTAGTAATGTAGCACCAAGTCGCGGAAGGAAAACTGAAGGTGTTGTGACAGTTTCTTGTAGAGCTGATCGTTGGGATCTCGAGGGGCCTTCCACCAGGCGTCCAGGAGTTCCTGCCCGGCTGTGACCTGCATAGAGAGAATTACGGCGGCCTTTTTCGAACCGGCGGCTGACTCCACCAACTTGACCCAGTCGGCCAGCGGCATCGGGTCGTCTCCGCCAGGGTTGAGGTTGTCTCCGAAGTAGTTGCCGGCGTAGGACTTGAGCTGAGATTGAAGTCGATCCAGCGGCATGCGGGCGGCTTGTTCAAACCCGTAAGAATAGTTGGCTTCCGTCCTGGAAAAGACCCTGATGCCAGGCTGGCCCGGTCGCGCCGGATACTTCAACCCCACCATCAATTGACTGTCGCGGACGGAACGGCCCTTGGAAATAGAAAGCACCCTGTTCTTGGCCTTGAGGTCATAAAGCAGCAGGCGGCCTCCGTCGTCGGAGACGGTGAGACCGCCCATCGACTCGGTGAATTTGCTGGTGCTGCCACTCCAGAAGGGAAGACTGATCTCGACATGACTTTCTTTGGAGATGCTGTGGGTCAGTTCTCCCACGCTCAGCTTGACTCCGGAAACTTCCTTGATCAGTACCAGGTCGAGATCGCCGTCGACCAGCCGGCTCAGTACTTCAGCCACTTTGGCGTCCTGCTCCTTTGAGCCCGAAAAATCGAATGCGACGTCGATGAGGGCCGTGGAGCTGGTGGTCTTCTGAAAGGTTGCGCTGAGCGAGAACTCGTAGGAACGCCTGGCGGCCGCCAAAGCTTTTTCGTAGAATTCCTGACGCTTGGAGATGACCAGGTTGATGGCCTTGCGGACCTCTTCCACGTCCTCGAAGTCGAAGGTCCGGTCCAGAAAGTCCGACAGCTTGGCTTTCAGCCAGGAGTCGATCTCTTTGAAGCTGGTTTCGTCGATTTTCTCTTGGATTACGCTCAGCTTGAGACGTTCGTTGATGGTCTGAACGGCTTTCGTCAGGAGGTCCTCCAAAACGGAGCCGTCCAGTACGGCCAGCGTCTTTTGGGCCAGCGACCGGACTTCCCTCAGGCCGTTCTTTTCGAGCAGTCCGATGAGCCGGGCGCCGGCGGCCTCGGCCGCCCGATCCAGCCATTCGTCCACCAGGGCGCTTCCGAAGTCGATCCTGGAGATTTGATCCTTGATGAGCTGGGAGAGCTGTGCATCATCAAAGCCGGCAATCTTCTTGAGGACGTCCCTGAGCGGATTCAGGTCGACCTTGCTGTCAACCCACTGCAAGATCTTGGCAGACAGCTCTCCGGGCAGGTTGTTCCATTTGTCAAACAAGTCGAGCAGCCGCTGCCGAGCCTGCTCGAAAGCCGTTTCGGGGTCGATTCCGGTGATTTCTCCAACCGCCTCCACTGCGAAATCGCCGATTTTCTCGGCCAGCAGTTGGGCCGTGGAAATGTCGGGATTGGTCCACTCCTCGATGTCCTGGATGACTTGAAGGGCCTGCACGCCGAAAATGGCCTTGACCAGGTCATCTACCCTGTCGGGCAGGGGGGTCTCAGCTTTGACGGTGGCCGCCAGACTGAGGGCGAAGTTGATGCCTTTTTGCGACTGCTTAAAGAGCCGAAAGCGAACCTCTTCGGCCTCCGTCTCGCGGCTGACGACCACGGCGTAGCGGCCGGAGGCGCTGAAACCCAGACTGACCGAAGCGCCGACCTGCAGGCGCAAGCCGATATCGCCCGTCAGCCCCGCCAGCTTAGCCTCGCGTATCCAGTTGAACTTGTAGCCGAGAGTAGCGCCTAATTGAACTCCCACTTTTCCGCCCACTTCCGTGATCAGCCAACTTCCGGGTGCCAGATCGCTGGCCTTCGCCACTTGGCGGGGCAGCCGCCAGTTGTCGGCGGTCTTCTGAACCGCGGTGAGTCCCCCGGTATCGTCCGGAAATCGCTGAATGACGGCGAAGAGGCCATCGGCGTCAGCTTGTGCGCCGAAAGAGGCTGAGAATCCGGTGGCCAGGGCCATTGATCCGTTGGCTTTGGCTTGGGCGTTGAAGCCGGCCTTGATGACCGCGTAGTAGCTGTTGGCCTCAGCCTCGAGGTTGAGGGCAGGAGAAACGTTCGCGTTGAGATCGATGGCGGATAGGATTCTGGCCGGATCGGGATAGAGTCCCAGTTGGGCGAAGACGCCGGCGGTTGCGCCGAAGGTGACGCTGCCGGCGCCGTTTTTAAAGGACACCGACTGCTCGCCTGCATCCAGCTTGAGGTTAAAGTCGCCCAATTCGACAGGTCCCCGGGGTGGCTGGTTCTTGGCGAACTCGACCAACTCGCTCCGGCTGGCGGCTTGCACAGAAGCCGAAAAGGGGCCATGTGTTCCTTCAAAAGTAATCTCATCGCTCATGAATAATGACTCCAGGATCTCGCCTTGGGAATCGGGACACCTTGCCGCAAGAAGGCACAAGTTCCTTTACGCAGGCCATAGTCGTAGGTGAAACTAACGGACTTGACTTGTACTCTAGCCCCTCAAGTCGAGGTTTGCAAGAGTAGCGCGTTGAGAGCGAGGCAATTATGGAACTGGGAGCTTTTTCCGTCAGCCTGGCCGTGAAAGATATCGAGGCTTCTAAGGCGTTTTACGAAAAGTTGGGCTTTGCAGTCTTCGCCGGAGACCCATCGCAGAATTGGCTGATCATGAAGAACGGCGAACACGCCATCGGGCTCTTTCAGGGCATGTTCGAGAAGAACATTCTCACATTCAACCCGGGCTGGAACAGCGAAGCCCAGCCGCTGGAAGAATTCACCGATGTTCGGGACCTTCAGCGCCAGTTAAAGGAGCGCGGCGTAGAGATGGCGACAGAAGCGGACGAGAACTCCACCGGCCCGGCGAGCTTCGTGATTGTCGATCCAGACGGAAATCCCATTCTCGTCGATCAACACGTCTAGGCCGCCGGCAGCGGAAGTTTCTGTCCGAGGTGCCGTCAGAAGCAGAATGGAGGTGGAGTCACTCACTTAAATGAGGTATTCGAACGGCTTGCGACGTTATGAATAATATCGCCTAACTTTTCTTAACTCATTGGCTCAGTCCAGGGAAGAGCGAGATGAAGACGCAGACACTGTGTAAAGTGAGCTATCTGCTGCAATGGGTGCTGCTATTGAAGGCGGCCTGCGTTTTTCTCGCGGCTCAGGATGAGGTAGGCAATGCCAGGCTTGCGGTACGTGGTCCGCGATGTGAGCGAGATGGGGAAGAGACAGTACTTCGGGTCCCCGATGCTGTCCACAGCAGCGACACACTAAAGACAGGACCCAGCGCCAAGCTGATGGTG
This sequence comes from Acidobacteriota bacterium, assembly GCA_035471785.1. Lineage (NCBI taxonomy): Bacteria > Pseudomonadati > Acidobacteriota > Acidobacteriota bacterium. The sequence goes on along the minus strand of DATIPQ010000036.1, from coordinate 10,719 downwards.
AGGCTCAACGATGGATGTAGTCTTTCCCTTTCCAACGGGGCGACGTTACCGCTCGAAACCGTCGACCAAGCACGCTTGGAGGAGGGCGCAATCCAGGTCAATTCGCAGGGTGGCAGATGCACTCTGTGGGCAGGGGAAAATCGCGCGGAGACATTCTTCAGCAGCTTCATCGTGGCCTGCGGACGGCCTTGGAACACTTTCGACGATCAGTGCCTCTATGTCGGAGTCCACGGCGTCACGCGTGTCTTCGCCGTGGCTTTGCAGCCCGACGCCGTCCCATTGCGGGCCCGTTATTACACTCGCATCAGAGGGAGAGAGAGACCTGATCCGAATCCGCCTGGACGGATCGACGAGAGCCTCTATTTAAGACTGGTGGATGCGACCCGCATCATAGGTACGGGAAGCCCGCTCGACCGGCTCGATCTGAACGCCGCCTTTCCGGCCTGGGGCGATTCCTTCTTTCTCACCCGCCCGCCCGGCGTCAATCTCCAGGATCAGGTCTGGGATCAGCCGCGGCCACGCGAACTGCCCCCGCCTCCAGACCCGCCTGAACCTCCCCGGAGGTGAGCCGTGAAGAGAGCAACTCTCGTGCTTTTGTCGATACTCTTGGGCGCCTGGACGCTGTCCGCTCGACCCCAAGAGGACTCCGCCGACAGGTCCGAAGAGCGCTCGATGCAGGCTTACTGGGAGGGGCTGGACTATTTTCAGCAGGCCATCGCCAGCCAGGACCCGAGCCAGGCCCGCCGATTGTTCAGCCGGGCCCTGGAGTTTTTCCGCCGGGGCGCCGCTGAATCGCACCCCTTCGACTTGGCGGTCTACTACACGGGCTTGACCCTGGCCAGGCTGGGACGGTTGGAAGAGGCCATTCCCTATCTGCGCCAGACGATCCGCGACTTCGAGGAGGCCCCGGTCCGACGTTTGGGCCTTAGCCGGGCCTACGCCGACTTGGGAACCGCGCTGTGCCTGAGCGGTCGTGGCGCTGAGGCACTGGAGACTTTCGCGCTGGCACGCTCCGGGGACCGGGATTCTGCCCTGCTTCATCTGCAGGGGGGGATATGCCATTATCGACTCAAGCGATTCGACGATGCCGTGGCTTACTTAGAGAGGGCTGCTCAGTTGGATTCTGAGATCCGACTTCGAGCCAGGTACCACATCGGTTTGGCCTATCTTGGGCTGGAACGCGAGGAAGAAGCCCTGCAGACCTTCCGCACCGTCGTCAGCGAGGCACCAGAGTCTGAGACGGCTGTCCGAGCCCGTGGTCTCATCGCCAGTCTGGAAGGCCTCGGTTCCGGAGCGGCTCCAAAGGCCGGCAAGTTGTGGCAACTGCGGTTCTCAGCGGGAACCCAATACGACTCCAACGTCCTCCTCCAGCCTGAAGAAAGCCCTGTCTTCCGCAGGCCCACCGATGAGGCGGACGTTCGCCTGGTGGTGACGGCGGGCGGGGGTCTTGAATTGTGGAACGGCGAGGCCGGATACCTGCGCGCACAATACGACTTCCTCTACACTCGCCACTCCGACTTGGAGGATTTCAATCTTCAGTCCCACCGTCCCCGCCTGCAAGCCGCCTGGCGGGCGGGAAGAGGCTTTCGCCTGGGAGTGGAGGGAGGAGCGCCCTTCTACAGGTTGGGCGGCCAAGACTACCTGCGTCAAATCTACCTCAAGCCCTTCGCAGCCTTCTTCCTGGGTTCCTCGGGCTACGTCGAAGCCTTCTATCAGTACACCGACCAGGATTTCCGAATCGACTTCTTCGATCCCCAGCGCGACGGCCGCAGCCAGGAGGCCGGCGGACGCTACTTTTGGCTGCTCGACGGGTTTCAGAGGCATCTCTATTTCGGGTACAAGTACATTGAGGACAATCCCGAGAGGGTCTCCGGCAACGATTTCCAGTACTCCGGCCATCAGTTCGAATTGGGCTGCCGCTTCCCGCTAGCCGGGCGTTCCAGCCTCGATATCGGCTACGCCTTCCGTCACCAAGATTATCCCTTCCCCATCAACCTCGACCCCCTTGGGCGCATTCGCCAGGACGACAGCCACCAGATCCAGTTCACCTTTCGGCGTCCTCTTAACGATTACCTGCGGCTTCAGGCGGATTATCTGGGACAGTTCAACAACTCGACGATCGAGGCCTTCGAATACCGTCGCAATATCGCCTCGATCGCCATCCATTTCGACTTTTGAGGTGCACTTATGCCTCGAATAATCCGACCTCTCTGCTTCCTGACCGCGGCCTTCATCGCTCTTTGGGCCGGACCGCTCGAAGCGGCTGAATTCAGGGTCACCATGACCGCCGACAGGAACGCTGGCCCTTGCCTGCCTGCCTCCTGCTCGCTGCGCGAAGCCGTGCTGTCTGCCAATGCCAACCCAGGGCCCGATGAAATCCTCTTGACCTCCGGCAGGAGCTACCTCCTGACCCTTCAAGGCGGCGGCGAGAACCAAGGACTCGTGGGAGACCTCGACATCACCGACTCGGTGACCATACGCGCCGAGGGCACGCTCCCGGCTTTGATTTCGGCTGAGGGCCTCGGCGACCGGGTGATCGATATCCGCATCAGCGATCTTCAAGCGGCGGTGATCCGACTCAAGCGCCTGGTGATCCAGGGCGGGGAGGCCGGGTCTGAGGAGGGAGGCGGCATCCGTGTTGAAGCGTTGCCGGGCCTTTCCTTTCCCCTCGTTGAATTGAAGGTTAGCGACAGCGAGGTGACACGCAATGTCGCCGGACGAGGAGGGGGCCTGGCGGCCGTGGGCGCCTCGGTGATGGTGAGCAACAGCGTCTTCAGGGACAATGAGGCCCTGGCTGGCTGCGGTCTTGCGGAAGGTTGTTCGGGGGGTGCTGTCAGCTTGCGGAATCCTGCGGGCAAGGTGAGCCAAATCAGCTCCAGCTCCTTCCTCGACAACCAGGCCGCCGAGGCGGGGGGCGCCTTCGCCCTCATCAATGCATCCTTGGACCTGAGGAACGCGACTATCCACGGCAATCACGCCGAGATTGGTGGCGGCGCCTTCGAGTTGATCGCCACAGTGACTCAGGTCATCTCTCTCAACCATTGCACCGTTGTCGACAACACATCGGCCGGAGGCGGGTTGGCTGAACGAGGGTTGCCCGACAACCAGTCCCGGGTCGAGTTCTCCAACTCGTTGTTCTTCGCCAACAGTCCGCGGGTCTGTCCCGGCCCGCGTCTGGTAACGCTGGGCGGCAATCTGATTTCGCCCCAATGCCAATCCAGCCATCCAGATGACGTGATGAGCGACCAGCCCCGGCTGGGCCCCCTGCAGAACAACGATTCGATTGAGGGTGCGGCTCTGACAATGGCCCTGATGCCCGGAAGCCCCGCCATCGATCAGGCCCAAAGCAGCTCTTGCTCTCGCCTCGACCAGCGTGGAGGGAGACGCGGGATTGACGGCGATCCGGACCGGAATACCTTGGGCGAGTGCGACATCGGCGCCTACGAAGCTCCCCCTTTTCAGCCGGCAACGTTCACACTTTCCCAGCCGGCCGCCTTTCAACTGGCCGATCCGGTGGCGGGCTACCGGATGGTGGGCAGTCCCCTGGCAGGCGTGGGTCCGGCTTCCTTCTTGAGCCGGTTGATTGGTCAAGAGCCGGGCCCCTCGACTTGGCTTCTCTTTCGATACGACACCGCCCAAGCCCGTTACCGTCCCTGGGCCGAAGACGATCCCTTCTTCGACTTCGATCCCGGCCGAGGTTTCTGGCTGATCGTGGGCGGAGGACTGCCATCGTCCAGCGTGGAGGGCATCGTCAACGATGCCTCGGGAGCACCTTATTTTCTCCCCCTGCAGCGCGACGCAGGCTGGCAGCAGATCTCCAGCCCCTTTCAGTTCGAACTCGAGTGGGGCTGCATCGCCCAGCGGCTGCCGCCAGGCGCCTCCTCCCAGTTGCTGGGCTTCGGACCCAGCGGACAAGCCCCAGAGGCCGTTGGACTGGAACCCGAAGCAAGCATGCGTCCCGCTCGGGGATACTGGTTCTTCTTGACTCAGGAGCACCTGGAAGCCCAACTGTTCCAGGGTGGCTTTGGCCCCAGCGACGGCGACCCCTTCATCGAGATCCCGCCTTTGTGCGGCATGCTTCCCGCTCAATCCCTGATGCCCAAAGGCAGGGTGGCGCGGCCGTCCGCACGCCCGCGGGGATGGCTTCTTCGCCTCTCGGCGGTCTCCGGCAGTTTGGCCGACGACCACAACATTCTGGGGGTCGATTCGGCCGCTGAGGATGGACTGGACCCCCTGGACCAGCGGGAGGCGCCCTCCATTCACGGTCTCACGCTCTACTTCCCGCAGCCGGAGTGGAGCGCTCAATGGCCGCGTTTCTCCGCCGACGTCCGCGGCCTTGAGAGAAGACCGTCCGGCTTCAGCGGGCGCCAATGGATGTTCGAGGTGCGGACGCCTCCATCAGCCCAAAGCGTAGAACTGAGCTGGAGCCTCAGCGGCCTGGCCCCGGAGCGGCTCCTGCTTTGGGACGAATTCGCCGGCCGCTGGAGCGACATGCTGGAACTCAACCGGTACAGTTTCGCCGCCGGCCCCCAAAATCCTCGCCGCTTCTGGGTCTTCCAGCCCGCGCCTGCCGCACCAAGGAGGTGACCGCCGTGCCCGAGACAAGCGACCCGACGGTAAAAGAGCCTTCGGCTGGTTCCGACGTAGCAGAGCCCGATCTCTTCATCTGTTACGCGCGGGAGCAGAAACCGTTCGTCAAGGCCCTATGCAAACGGCTTGAGGCTGACTACGGAATCTGGGTGGATTGGAAGGACATCAAGCCTTCCCGAGAGTGGTTGAGGGAAATCTTCAATGCCATCGAAGAGGCACCCGCCTTCATCTGCGTCCTCTCGCCCGACTCTGCCGCCTCGGAGGTGGTGCCTATGGAGATGGAGCATGCTGTCAAGAATGAGAAGCGCATCATTCCTCTGGTGCGCGTAAAGCCCGAGGCCGACGATCCTGTAGAAGCCTGGCCTGCCAAGATTCACGACTTGAACTGGATCTTCGCCACTGAGCAGGACGAGTTTGAGAAGGCCTTCGGGGAGCTGCTGACGGCCATCGAAAGCGACTGGGATTGGCTTGAGGCACACAATCACTTCCGCAATGAGGCACTGAAATGGAAACGGGCCAAGCGGCGGCGCGGCATGCTGATCAGCGACAAGGTCGAATTGAAGGCCGGAGAGACGTTTCTCGCCCGCCCCAGTCCCCAGCACGAAAGTCCAACTCCTCTTGAGCGCGAATTCATCAAGGAGAGTCGCAAGTGGTACCGGCGCAAGAGGATCTTGCTGGCCTCCGCCTCGGTCCTGGTCTTGGTCGGGACGCTGCTGGCTCTGGGACAGATCTGGCTGGTCCGCCAGGGAGAGCGCATCGAGGCGCTCTTGACCGAGGCCGCGAAACCGGAACAACCTCAAAGCGCCAAGGCCCTCTGGGCGGCTGAAGCCGTCAGGAGTTCCCTGGCATTAGATAACATGTACGGCAGAGCCGTTTGGCCCTTTTTCCCCCAATCGAAGACCGTTCGAGCCCAGAAGGCTCTGCTCCAGGTCTTGCCCTTGATTCCCGAGCAACTGGCCGAAGCCAGGCTTGAAGAGAAGTTGATTGGGGGTGCCGTGCATCCCCTGAAGAAGCGCATGGGGGCATTCGGCGGCCAGCGGCTGCTGGTTTGGGATTGGGACAGCGGCAACCCGCCGCGGGAGGTGCCTCTGTCCGGTCATCTTGCAGAGTCCGACGACATTTCGTGGGCGGTCTTTCACCCCCGGGGGAAGTTGCTGGCCGTCCTGACTCAGGGGGGCGAGACCTTTCCCATCGATATCGATAGCGATACCCCGCAGGTCGGAGAGCCCCTCCATCATGAGGTGGGCCCCGAGAAGCTTTCCATGGTAGAGACCTCGGGCGAGGTCGTTCTGGCGGCAACTGGCTATGACGGCGTGGAAGAGTGGCGGGAGCGCGACGGGCGATTCGAGAAGGTCAGGACCAAGGCCCACTGTTATGCCGAGGATGAAATTGGGCCCGACAGGGTGGCCTTGAGTCCCGATGGCCGTCACATGGCGGTATCCGTCCTCCTGGAGGATGGACTCAGCTCTCGGGTTTACCTGCTGGAGCGCGGCGCGGACCAGCCCTTGCAACTGCTCCTCCCCAGGGAAGGCCTCATTCAGGTCCTCGCTTATTCACAGGACGGCGACCTTCTCGCCATCGGCGGACTGTCGGGGGTCAAGGTGGTTGAGGTCAGGGGAAGAGCCAGCGGCAGCATTTGGGAGCATCAGTTCATCCAGGGAGCACCAGATCCGATTAGAAAGGATGTGCTCATGACCGACCCTGGTGACGTGGTTTCGGCCGACTTCAGCCCCGACGGCAGCCTGGTGGCCTTGGGGCTTTCCAACTTCAACGCCGAGGTTTGGGACTTTCGGTCCAACCAGCCGGTATTGCGTATCGATCATCCAGGAATCGTCCACACGGTGGCCTTTCAAGATGCCGGCAACCTGGCCACCATCAGCCAGCCTGGGCAGCTCGCCGATCCAAGCCTGATGGCTTCCTGGAGTCCGCTTGGGAGCGGGGAGCGGAGCCGTTACACGCATGACGTCAGCATCGGCGCCATGGCCTACAGCGGGGACGGAGGCCGGCTTGTCCTCTGCGGTCGAAGCTCCCAGGCCAGCCTGTGGAACTCAAGGGAGGGTTCCGGGCGGCTTCTCATCTCGTCGGGCCAGGCCAACCAGATCCTGGATTGCTCCGTCAGCCCCGACGGCGAGAGGGTCTTGCTCTCAACGGCTGGGGGAGCCGTTTTGTGGACTGGCCAGGACACGGTTGCAACGCTTATTCCAGGGCCTGGGTTCAGCCGCGCGGCCTGGGGTCGCGGAGGACGACTGGCCCTCGGGGTCAACCAGAGTCCTCCCAAGGTTTTCTTGGGACAGTCAGCCGCGGCTGACTCGTTTCGCGAATTGCCTATCGAAGGGCCGGAACCGATCCGGTCCCTCGTTTTCAGTCCCGATTCGGAGCAGTTGGTCTTGGCCCGTGGAAGCCGGATCGAGTTGTGGTCGTCACTCGCTGATCAGCCCCTCTTGCAATCGCAGCGCAGTTACGACAAGCCGGTCGCCGATATCGCCTTCGGTCCCCGAGGCCGGTGGCTCGCCTTGGCCGTGGACAGCCGCATCCGGATCTGGGCTCCCGCGACGGAAGAAGAGAGGCAGCTTGAAGCGGGAGGCATCGTCAAGGACCTTGCTTTCGATCGCGACGGACTGTATCTAGCTGGCGCGGTTGCTTTCAGCGCGAAGGTGTGGCAGTGGCGCCAAGGGCGCTTGATCGCGGAGATCGAAAACGATGGTAGGGTCGCTCAAGTCGCTTTCCACCCCGGATCCAGGGAGCGTCTCTTGACCGTAGCCTCCAAGCAAACCGCGCGCAGCGTTCTCTGGCATCCTCAAGACCTGCTCGACGAGGCTTGCCGCCGCTCGGTCCAAAAGCGACTCAACGGCACCCCGTCGGCTGAAATCGACCCCTCCCAGCTCTCTCCGACTTGTCCAGCCTCTGATCATGGCAACTGAAGAGTCCGGGTTTCAGCATCACGTCTGCATGCCTTGTCAGCCGGGGTCGGTCCAGTCGTGGCGGTCGAGGGTTCGGTATTGGATGGCTTCGGAGATGTGGGTGGCGGAGAGGATGTCGGAGGCTTCCAGGTCGGCGATGGTCCGGGCCACTTTGAGGACGCGGTCGTAGGTGCGGGCCGAGAAGCCGAGTCGCTCGATGGCCTGGCGCAGGCGGTTTTGGGCTCTGAGGGTGAGTCCGCATAGCGATTCCAGTTCGCGGGGGCCCATCTGGGCGTTGCAGTAGACGCCCTCGCGCTTGAAGCGCTCGAGTTGAAGGCGGCGCGACTCGCGCACCCGGGCGGCGATGTTTTTGGACGGCTCGCCGTCAGGCTTGGCGGTCAGCTCCCGGTAAGGCACTTCGGCCACTTCGATATGCAGGTCGATGCGGTCCATCAGCGGACCCGAGATCTTGCTGCGGTAGCGGTGGATCTGGGGCGGCGTGCAGGCGCACTGCTTGACGGCGCTGCCGTGATAGCCGCAGGGGCAGGGGTTCATGGCCGCCGCCAGCATAAAGCGGGAAGGGAATGTGAGGGTGCGGGCGGCGCGGCTGATGGTGACCTCGCCGTCCTCCAGCGGCTGGCGCAGGACTTCCAGCACGTGACGCTGAAACTCGGGCAGCTCGTCCAGGAAGAGGACGCCGTTGTGAGCCAGCGACACCTCGCCCGGACGCGGGACGGCTCCGCCGCCCACCAGTCCGGCGAAGGAGATGGTGTGGTGGGGCGCCCGGAAGGGACGCTCGACCAGGAATCGGCGCCGAGAGCTGAGCAGTCCGGTGACCGAGTGAATAGCGGTGGTCTCCAGCGCTTCCGTGAAGCTCATGCGGGGCAGGATGGAAGGGATGCGTTTGGCCAGCATGGTTTTGCCCGAGCCGGGCGGGCCGATCATGAGGATGTTGTGGCCGCCGGCGCAGGCCACCTCCAGAGCCCGCTTGGCCGACTGCTGGCCCTTGACCTCAGCGAAGTCAGGACGGTAAAGGCCGGGCGGGTTGGTCAGGTCCTGCTTGCGGACCTGCACGGGCTTGTCGCTGACGGGGTCGTTCTCGAGCATCTTGCAGACCTGGGGCAGCGTCTCGGCACAGAAGACCTCGATGCCGTCCACCACGGCGGCTTCCTCGGAACTGCCCGGCGGAAGCAGCAGCCGCTTGACTCCGGCCTTCTGGGCGCTCAGCGCCACCGGCAAAGCGCCCTTGATGGGACGCACCTTGCCGTCCAGCGACAACTCGCCCAGGATGAGCCAGCCGCGCAGGGATCGTGGAGGCAGGGCGTCGCTCATTCCCAGCAGGGCCAAGGCGATGGGCAGGTCGTAGCAGCTTCCCTCCTTCTTGAAATCGGCCGGCGCCAGATTGACGGTGATGGTCCCCGAGCTGGGATAGTAGAGTCCGCAGTTGCGGATGGCCGCCCGCACCCGCTCGCCGCTTTCGCGGATGGCCGTGTCGGGAAGGCCCACCACGTGGTAGCGGGGCTTGGCGCTGACGGAATAGTCGACTTCGACGTCGATCAACTGCGCCTGGATGCCCTCCACATAAGCGCTCTGAATCTTGAGCAGCATCGTCCTCCTTTCAATCCGCCGCCTTGACGGACCTACTGATAAGAACGCGCCACCCCCCCGGTTGAGCGACGAAGAAAAGGAAAACAGCGCTTGAGGGTTGGTCTGCTACGTGATTCGCTTGGGCGGGACGTTGTGGTTGAATCGAAAGAGGTTGCCGGGGTCGAATCGTGCCTTGAGTCGCGACAGCTTCGGGTAGCTGCTTCCATAAGCTTCGGGAATGCGCTCGGATTCGTCCGGGCTGAGCAGATTGACGTAGACGCCGCCTCGGGCGTGTGGAGCCATGGCCTGATGAAAGTCCCGCGTCCAGGCCATGTTCGCGTCGTCGCGCTCAGGAGACGCCCATCCGGTCAGGACGTGAAAAGAGTAGGCGGCGTCCCTGTGAGAGAATGAGGTCTCGGAAGGATCGACCCGGGCCACCGCACCTCCCAGCGGCTCGAAGTAGACCATGGTGAACTCCCCGTGCAGGTCTCGCGCATGGCTGAGTGCGGTCTCGATAGCCTCGTCCGACAGTCCGTCCAGGTAATGAGCCTTGGAATACCAGCGGTTGCCCTTGGCAGCTCCCGCGTCGAACATCGTTTGAGCCTCCACATAGCTGCGGACACCCACATCGTCGAGGATGGGCTTGGACACGGTCCGTAGCGGTCTGATGATCTCCTCGCCATGGGACGGCGGCCCGCTGTAGACCGTCACCAGGTCGAGCGCCGGGTGGCCATGGAGGTCCTCTGGAAAGACGTCGAGGGGAGGGATGGGAACGATGAAGGCATAGCACTGGAGCTCGTCAGGCGCCTGGGCCATGAAGCGACTGTAGGAGGGCAGAACTTGGGCCGCGTCCTCCAGCGCATAGATCGTCTGTCCGGCCAGCACCTCTGGGCCTACCTCATGAAGACGGAACTGGAAAGCCGTGACGACTCCAAAATTGCCGCTTCCTCCTCGCACAGCCCAGAACAGGTCAGAGTGCTCATCTTGGTCGGCCTTACGGAGCTTCCCATCGGCGGTGACGATCTCGACCGAGAGCAGGTTGTCGAGTCCGAGCCCGAAACGGCGGGTCAAGTGGCCCGTGCCTCCGCCCAGGGCATAGCCGGCCACCCCTACCGTCGACACGGTTCCGCCGGTTGTCGCCAAGCCGTAAGCCTGAGTGGCCTGATCGACGGCGCCCCAGGTGGCGCCACCCCCGACCGACACCACCCTCCGGTCGGGATACACCTTGACTGCGGTCAGGTGCGAGAGGTCGATCACCAATCCGCCCTCGCAGACCGAATGGCCTGAGAAATCGTGTCCGCCGCCCCGGACGGCTGCCGGGATGCCGTTTTTCCTTGCCCAATCGACTGCCGACTGCACATCGGTAGCATTAGCGCAACGGGCGATTGCCGCGGGGCGGCGGTCGAGCCTGGCATTCCAGATACGGCGGGCACCTTCGTATCCGGGATCCCCGGCAGTGAGCAGCTCGCCCTGCAGCGAGGTGCGAAGCTGTCCGAGCTTTGCCTCGTCAAGGTGCATCGATGTCTAACCCCTTCCGTCTCGAGCAAGTCGATGTTTCAATGGATTTCCGCAACATCCTACTCTAGAACCAAAGGACCGTGCAGTGTTATCCGGAAGAGGGCAGGACGGCTCCCTTGCAAAA